>JALWKH010000326.1 GCA_026996635.1 Bacteroidales bacterium
ATATAATAACAAACCTCTTCATATTTCAATTCTTGCAAATACAATTTTCGCCAAAAAATTTCATTCTGCAAAATTATTTCAATACTTTATTATAAAAAAACAAAACAAAAAAAGGGCAACCTCACGGCTGCCCTTTTTTATAAAAAATAAACTTATCCTTATTTCTTGGTTCTCATTGCATAGAATGTTCTGTAAACAAAGTACAGGGCAATTACAAAGAATACCAAACCAATGTAAGGTGCTATTGCTTGGAATTGCGGAGCAATTGCAATTTCCATTGCAAGAATACCGAACAAGGTTGTAAATTTGATAATCGGGTTCAATGATACAGATGATGTATCTTTGAACGGATCACCAACAGTATCACCTACTACTGTTGCATCGTGCAATTCTGTTCCCTTTTCTTGCAAATCAACTTCTACCACCTTCTTTGCATTATCCCAAGCACCACCGGCATTAGCCATAAATATAGCTTGATACAATCCGAATACTGCAATTGCAATCAGGTAACTGATAAAGAACGAAACTGCATCCGGAGTAAATGTAGGTGATGACAAGAAAGCAACTGCCAAAGCAAATGAGAACAATGCTACAAAGATATTGAACATACCTTTTTGTGCGTAAACAGTACAAATTCTTACCACTTCTTTAGATTTTTCAGGGTCGGCTTTCTTTGGTGCATTTATGTCAAGGTTTATGTTTTTCTTAATGTAAGCAACTGCTTTGTGAGCACCTGCTGTAACTGCTTGTGTAGAAGCGCCTGTAAACCAATAAATAACAGCACCACCAAACAAGAATCCCAAAAGTGTATATGGGTTAAGCAAGTTCAAAATGCTATTAGGATCCATTCCGAGTGCGTGTTCTACAAGCAATATCAATGAGAAAATCATTGTAGTAGCACCTACCACAGCAGTACCGATAAGCACGGGTTTTGCAGTAGCTTTAAATGTATTACCTGCACCGTCATTAGCTTCCAAGTAATATTTTGCTTTTTCGAAATCCGGCTTAAAACCAAAATCTTTTTCTATTTCGCTGTCAACATTAGGTATATCTTCTATAAGCGACAATTCATAAATTGATTGAGCGTTGTCTGTTACCGGTCCGTAGCTGTCAACAGCAATTGTGATAGGTCCCATTCCCAAGAAACCGAAAGCTACCAAACCGAATGCAAACACGGTTTCGTAATCCATAATAGAAGCAAGTCCGTCCATACTTACTACATATGCAATAAACATCAATACCACGAATACCATTCCTTTCCAGAATGCACTGAAATTACCGGCAACAAAACCTGCCAAAATATTAAGTGATGCACCACCTTCACGGGAAGCTTCAACCACTTCTTCCACGTGCTTTGATTTCGGACTTGTAAAGAATTTGGTAAATTCCGGTATAAGAGCTGCTCCAAGTGTTCCTACGGAAATAATTGTTGAAAGTTTCCACCACAATCCGTTAGGCAAATCTTTGATTACCCAATAACTTGCCAAGTAAATCATAATGATTGACAAAATAGAAGCAACCCAAACCAGTGAAGTCAACGGTTGTTCAAAATCCAGATCATCGTCATTTTTATGTTTTGCATCGGAAATCCAATTGTTAAAATAGAAAGCAACTATTGAAGTGAGAATCATCAAAATACGCATTACAAAAATCCAAGAAAGTAATTCTACTTGATAATCCTTGAATGCTGCCAAGAGAATGAAAGAAATAAGAGCAACACCTGTTACACCGTAAGTTTCAAAACCGTCGGCTGTAGGACCAACACTATCACCTGCGTTATCTCCTGTACAGTCGGCAATCACACCCGGGTTTCTAGGATCGTCTTCACCAATCTTGAAAATAACTTTCATAAGGTCTGAACCAATGTCTGCAATCTTTGTAAAGATACCGCCGGCAATTCTCAATGCAGATGCACCGAGAGATTCACCGATAGCAAATCCTATAAAACTTGCTCCTGCATATTCACCCGGAACAAACAGCAAGATAATAAGCATCATCAAAAGTTCCAAAGAAATAAGCATCACACCGATACTCATACCGGCATTAAGCGGGATATGCAACAATTTCAAAGGTTTTCTTTCCAAAGAAGCAAACGCCATTCTTGAGTTTGCCAATGTATTCATTCTGATTCCGAACCAAGCCACACTGTATGAACCCAAAATACCTAATACTGTCCATCCCAAAATCATCATCACTCCGCCAAATCCGAAATCACCTGTAAGTCCGCCGAAATAAAATGCAACGGCAGCACCTATAAACAAAAACAAGATAATCAAAAACTTACCTTGTTGGATCAAATATGTTTTACTTGTTTGATAAATAACAGATGCTATTTCCAACATCGACTTATGAGCAGGTAATTTTTTTACCTTGGCAAATTGATAAAGTCCGAAAAGAAATCCGAACAATATCACTAAAAATCCCCAAAACAGAATTGTTTCGTTTCTTATTCCGTCGGGAACTACCAAATCAGCTTCACTTGCAAATCCTGACATCGGCAACAAAAAGCCTAACAATGCAGGTGCAATAAATTTTAGCTTTTTCATATTTTTCTTATTTTTTTGATTTTTGATTTTACAATTAATGAAAATGAGTATTAAAAAAAGCCCCTTTTGGGGCTTCGTATCTCGGTATTCTTATTTTTCTTCGTCCTCCGCTACTACATCAAAGGTAACTTCCGCCTTAATATCCTTGTAAATCCTCACCGTTGCGGTGTAGGTACCTACTTCCTTGATGTGTTCAGCGTTGATTGTTATATTCTTCCTGTCAACCTTGATTCCTTCTTTTTCAAGAGCTTCGGCTATTTGTATATTGTTAACTGAACCGAAAATTTTTCCGGTTGAGCTGGTTTTTGCCAAAATAGTAAGC
>JALWKH010000327.1:0-10943 GCA_026996635.1 Bacteroidales bacterium
GGATTGATAGATATCATAAAAAGAACACACAATAAAATTAATTACTCATTCAAACCGATTGAAGATAACTTATTTTTTTATATTTTTGAGGCAAAAATGAATCTAGATAAATAAAGAATAACCATGGAAAGAATAGAAATAGAAGGTACTGCTAAAACTCCTACCGTAAAAATGGACCCAAGTGGAGTTATTGAATTGAAAGGTAGATCTATACCTGAAAACTCAATTGAATTTTATAAACCTTTGATGGATTGGTTAGAAGAATATGAAAACAATCCACAACCAAAAACCGTTGTACATGTGCAATTAGAATACTTTAACACCAGTTCTTCAAAGTGTATTTTGGATCTTTTCAAAAAACTGGAGAGTATTAAACAAAAAGGAAACGATGTAATCATTAAGTGGTATTACGAAGAAGATGACGAAGATATGTTGGAAGCAGGAGAAGATTACCAATCCATCATTAATGTTCCGTTCGAAATGATTGAAACGGAAGTTTAAGCAGTGTTTCCCTATAATATAAAAAAGAATTTCTTGCTACTTTTTTAGTGGCAAGGAATTCTTTTTCTCATATAAAAAACTTATATCCTATCATTTTATAAATCAATTTTGCGGCAAGAAAATCTGATGGTGCTGAGTTTTCATTAGGACAGAGTTCAACAACATCACACCCCACAACATTTTTAGTAGAAAAAAGTCTTCTCAAAAACTTTAAAGCATCATACCAATCTAAACCTCCCGGCTCGGGAGTTCCTGTAGCAGGCAATACAGAGGGGTCAAAACCATCGAGGTCAATTGTTAAAAAAACATTGTCGGAACAAGCACCAATTGCTTTTTCTATCCAATCTGTATTATCATAAATATCTTCTGCAAAAAATGTAGTTTCAGGATTCATTTTTTCCAACTCACACTTATCAAAACTTCTTATTCCGACTTGAACAATACTTGCTACTTCTTTTGCCCTTGCCATTACACAAGCATGGTTATATTTAGAACCATGATATTTATCCCGCAGGTCACTGTGTGCATCAATCTGTACAACCGTTAAATTATCAAAAACTTCGGATGCCGCATAAATAGCTCCTATAGAAACGGAATGCTCACCTCCCACTCCAACATAAAACTTGCCTTCCGAAAAAATTGAAGTTACTTTTTTTTGAACAAATTTCACCATTTGTGAAGGAGAAGAAAACTCTTTCATAATATCGTGGGTGTAAATACCAACTCTAAACGGTTCTGAATCCGTTTCCCTGTCGTACCACTCCAAAGCCTGAGATGCTTCCAATATTGCTTCCGGACCCTTGTCTGCACCTTTTTTCCATGTGCTGGTTCTGTCATAAGCAATAGGAAGCAGGGCAACCTTAGAGGTTGCCCTGCTTTTATATTCCATAGGAAAATCACCGAATGTTTTTTTCATCTCTTATCCCAAATAAGACCTTAAAAGTTTATTCTTTGAAACATGTCTCAATCTTCTTATCGCTTTTTCTTTTATTTGTCTAACTCTTTCCCTCGTTAAGCCGAATTGTTGCCCTATTTCTTCAAGAGTCATTTCTTTTCCGTCAAGACCAAAAAACATACGTATGATTTGTTGCTCTCTTTCACTCAATGTTTCCAAAGCCCTGTCTATTTCTTTCCTCAACGATTCGTAAATTAAATCATTATCTGTTTTAGGTGTAGTTGTATTTGGCAATACATCAAGCAATGTATTGTCTTCTCCTTCTTGGAAAGGAGCATCTACAGAAACATGTTTACCTGCAACACGCAAAGTATCAGACACTTTTTCTTTAGGCATTTCCAACTTACCGGCTACTTCTTCTACAGACGGAGCTCTTTCGTTTTCTTGTTCAAATTTTGATATTTCTTTATTTAATTTATTCAGCGCCCCAACTTGATTAAGAGGAAGTCTAACTATTCTGGATTGCTCCGCGAGTGCTTGCAATATTGATTGTCTTATCCACCACACAGCATAAGAAATAAACTTAAACCCGCGGGTTTCGTCAAATTTTTCAGCAGCCTTAATAAGCCCCAAATTACCTTCATTAATTAGGTCGGAGAGACTTAAACCTTGGTTTTGGTATTGCTTTGCTACGGAAACAACAAACCTTAAGTTAGCACGCACCAGTTTCTCAAGAGCAGCTTTATCCCCTTTTTTGATTCTTTGGGCCAGCTCCACTTCTTCCTCAACACTAATAAGGGGTTCTTTTCCAATGTCCTGTAAATATTTGTCAAGTGATGCGCTTTCCCTGTTTGTAATTGATTTTGTGATTTTTAGTTGCCTCATGTTTTTTTGTTATTTTGAAGTTATCAAAAGGTTTAACTTATACGAATAAATTGTTAAAAAGTTTCTAACAAATATCATTTATTTTTTATTAAAAGGCAGTATTACTTTCGTAGTATCATCGTGTCCGTAAATCTTAATAGAATCTAGTTTGTATTGTGTTTCTTCCGTCAAATTACCATTGCTGTACCATTCTTTAGGAATTCCGATTAACCTGCCCATTTTATAGGTAGCCTCATACCTTTTTTCGCCGTTTATATAATACTCCAGATATTTCCCGTTCAATGTATCTCGGGTATAAAATGCTTTGATTTCCGGCTTGCCGTTTTTATAAAAAGTAATGAACTCTCCCTCCAACAATCCGTTTTTATAAGATCTCCTTGATTGCAATTTACCGTTTTTATACCAAACAAGCCATGTTCCCTCAGGTGTTCCTTTATCATATTCTTCAATGGCTTCCGCTTTTCCGTTTTTATACCAATAATACCATTTCCCGTCCTTGTTGCCGTAATAAAACCTTCCGGAATATTTTAGATTCCCGTTAGGATACCAACCTTTGGAATCTCCATGCAAAGTGTCGTACAAATAAGTATAACAATCTGTTTTTTTACCGAAAAAATTATAAAAAATCCTTTTGCTTATACTGTCATTGTAAACAATAACATCTGCATATTTTGCTGTTGTAAAACGGTAAAACTTAATGGTATCTTGTCCGAACAACTTACTGCCGTAAACAAGAAGTATTAAAATCAACCAAGATGCCGGCTTCATTTCTTTAATCAAACTTAATTCATTAACTAAAATTCTGCCGGATTATTGCTTCAATCCTTAAAAATTGTTTGTGTGCCAATTTCAAGAGGTTCGGTAATATTTTCATCCAGTGCCCAAACAAGTCTGTTTATGCCTTCTGTTATCTCATCTGCTTCACCGCAATAAGATAACCTGAGATGACCGTCCAGTCCAAATGCTTTACCGGGCATTGTCAACACTTTAACCTTTTCCAACAAATATGCCGAAAGTTTCATTGAATCAGGTTCGTATGCACTAAAATCCACATACATATAAAAAGTACCGGAAGGTTTATATATTTTAACTTTGTCGAGTCTTTTCAGCAATTCCAACATCAAATTTCTGTTTTCTTCCAGTGTACTTCTCAATTCTTCAACACCGGATTGGTCGTCTATTATTGCACCCAAAGCCGCTTTTTGCAACAAAGGGGAAGGTCCGCCTGTTTGGTGGCTTTGAAGATTCACCATCACTTTTATCAAAGAAGAATCTGCCACAGCCCAACCTATGCGGAATCCTGTCATTGCATAGGTTTTGGATATTCCGTTTACCAAGATTATGTGTGATCCTTCAAAACCACTCGCATAATCAAGCACTGAAGGATGCTTAAGGTTGTCAAAAACAAGTCTGTGGTAAATATCATCCATTATCAAATACAGACCTTTTTCTTTTGTAAAGCTCACAAGGTCTTTTATCAGCGATCCGGGATACATTATTCCGGTAGGATTGTTGGGGCTGTTTATAAGAATTGCCCTGGTTTTGGGTGTAAGTGCTTTTTCAAAATCGGATATTTCGGGAATAAACCCGGGATTTTTCAAATCAATTGCTACGGGATTGCCGTTTGCCAACTTCACCATTTCGGGATAACTCACCCAATAAGGTTTGGGAAATATCACTTCTTCTCCCGGATTTAAAACGGCTTGCATTGCAACAAGAAGGGCTTGTTTTGCTCCCGTGGAAATAATTACATTTTTCAACTCGGGCTTTTTGCCGTAAAATTTATATGTGTAATCTCTAACAGCTTCTCTGAGTTCCTTTGTGCCGATGGATGGAGAATATCTTACAACACCTGTTTGCAGGAGTTCATTCGTTAACTCAATAGCTTTGAGTGGTGCTTTTCCGTGTGGTTCACCTCCTCCCAAATGAATTACAGGTTCGCCTTTCGCCTTCAAAATACCGAAAGTTTCGTTCAATTTCAAAGTCATTGATTCACCTATGGAGAGTCCTAATTTGCTAATTTCCATCCGTAACAATTTTTTCTCTTTTTCAATTTGCGAAAATAAGAACAATAATTGAAAGTATAATTGTTTAACACGAAAATCGGTTAATAAAATTAAACAGGATTATTTTGGGGCTTTGATATATAGGTAGATAGCAATGAGCGTATAAATGATATTCGGCAACCACACACCGAGAATTATATTCATCCCCGTACCGAGTGCAATATTACTCGATATTTGCATCAGAAAAATGTAAGTAAAACTGAGTGCAATCCCTATTCCTACGTGCAATCCGCTGCCCCCTCTGACCTTTCGGGAAGAAAGAGCCACACCGATAAGTGTCAAGATAAAGGTAGAAAAGGGCATTGCTATTCTCTGGTGCTTATATGCCTTAACTTTTTCAATCTTCGGGTCACCCTGCAACCTGAGTTGTTCAATATACTTATCAAGTTCGGGCAAAGTCATTGCTTCCACAACATTTTCCCGCTTATGAAAATCAGCAGGCGTAAATACAAAGGTGGTATCAAAACTGTTTCCTACCGTAAGTGATTCTTTAATTCCGTTTAAGTGCCTTATGTTATAATTATATACCGTCCACTTGTTTTTTGTGGTATCCCAGCGGATAAAAGAAGAATTCAATTTATAAACCAGCGAATCATTGCGAAACTTCTCCATAGAATATTTATATGCGGTATTTGTTGCGGCAGAATATGTTTCGAAATAAATGTAAACCCCCGGACGGATTTGCCTGTAAACATTGTGGTCGCGGAAAACAAAACTATTGTGAACATACCGCTCCTCAAATTCCAACCGGTGCAGGTTCGCCTTTGGAATAACATAATTTCCGAAATAATAAGAAAGCGATGCCAAAAACAATGAGGTAAGAAAATAAGGCCACATAATCCTGTGAAAACTTATTCCGGCACTCAGCATAGAAATAAACTCATTATTGTATGCCATACGAGAAGTAAAAAACACCACCGAAATAAAAATAAACAACGGTGCAAACATATTGGCAAAATAGGGAATGAAGTATATGTAGTAATCAAAAATTATTACGTGCAGTGTTGCTTGCTTTTCCACAAAATCTTCCAGTTTCTCCGTAATGTCAAACACTACGGTAATAACCATAAGAAGCGTTATGGAAAGGAAAAAAGTGGCAAGGAATTTTTTTATTATGTATAAGTCAAGTTTTTTTATCATCTAAAAAGATCAGGAAGTTAGTTATTCTCAAAACTTTTCACTATTTCATCCGGACTTTTGCCCAAATATTTCAACAATTGCTTGGCATCATCCGCAAACTCGTGGTTAGGATATTCTTTTATAAACTCGGTATAATACTTTCTTGCATTGGCGGTATCATTCAGCAAATTTTCGTATGTAAAAGCCATCATAAAAACAGATATTGCCCTTTTCGGATAATCGGGATATTTATCCAAGAGCAACTTAAAATACCTTACTGCATTTTTTCCGTCACCCGCACCTCTGGCTACTTCCGCCGCTTTGTATAAAAACTCGGGGCTTAACGAATCATTAGGAAAATCGTGTGCATACCTTGCATACAAAAGCATAAGATTTATTGCTACACCTCGGTTTATGGACTTTGTTGTGTCAAACACTTCTTTTTCAAGGTCAATTATTTGAGAATACAACTTTTGCTTATCAGGCTTTGCGTCCGCTACGGTTGCCGTTGTATCTTCTGCGTTGTCAGATTTTTCGCCGGAATTGTTACTGCACGATGCCATAAAAAAGACCGGAAACAATATGGCAAAAAATAAGATTACATTGTTTTTCATATCTTTCCACGTTTTTAAACTACTCCATTACTAATTAACACCTTAGTAAATCAGCAAATTATCACATTATCAAAATTAGCACATTCCCAACTTACTTTTTATTCCTGATAATCTTATATTTAACACTCACCCTGCCGTCTTCCAAGGCTTTGAGTTTACTTCTGATTAACCGTTTTCTAAGCGGCGAAATCCTGTCAATAAACAAGATTCCGTCCGTATGGTCATACTCGTGCTGAATAATAACAGCAGGTGTGCCCTTGAAAACTTCATCGTGAAACTCAAAATTTTCGTCGTAATATTGCATTCTTATTTCAAGATGACGCTTCACATCTTCCCTGATTCCGGGCAGGCTCAAACAACCTTCGTTGAAACTTTGCATCTCGTCGCTTCTCTCCACAATTTGAGCATTGATAAAAACCTTTTTGAAATCTTTCAAATCAGGTTCTTCCTCTGCGTAAGGAGACGCATCTATCACAAACAACCGTATTGATTTGTTTATTTGCGGTGCGGCAAGTCCCACTCCATCAGAATGATACATAGTTTCAAACATATCTTCTATCAACTTATCCAATTCCGGATAATCCTTGTCTATATCTACGGCTTTTTTTCTTAACACAGGGTGTCCGTATATTGCTATCGGTAAAATCATATCTAAATGGTTTTTAAATAATCCTGCAACAAAATCGTCGCACTTAGTTTATCCAAATTCTCTTTTTTTTGTCTATCCTTTTTTTTCACATTTCCTTCCACCATAGCCTTCGCGGCTAACTTGGAAGTATAACTTTCATCGAAAAGCTTCACCTCCAAACCGGTAAGCTTTTCAAGGTCTTTTGCAAAATTAATTATTTTTTCCTGCCAAGGTGTTCTTTCACCGCTATCATACTCGGGATAACCTACTATTATCAAATCAACGTCTTCGTTGGCAATATATTTTTTTATGAACTCAAAAACTTCGGCAGTTGGAACGGTCTGCAACGGCGAAGCAATAATTTTCAGCGGATCGGTTACTGCAATTCCAGTCCTCTTGCCTCCGTAATCTATTGCCAAAATCCGTCCCATTACTTTTCCCTTAAAATAATGTTTACAGGCACTCCCGTAAGTTCAAAGTTTTCCCTGAGCTTGTTTTCCAAAAACCGCTTATACGGTTCTTTCACATACTGCGGATGATTGCAGAAAAACGCAAATGACACCGAACGGCTCGGCAATTGGGTTACATATTTGATTTTCACTTTTTTGCCCTTGTGCATTGGTGGCGGAGTAGCCTCAATTAGGGGCAACATTACTTCGTTTAACTTATGCGTAGGGATTTTTACTTTTGTATTTTTGTAAACCCTTTCTATTTCTTCCACTACCCTATAGATACGCTTTTTGTTTTTTGCGGAAATAAACAACACCGGCACATCGGTAAACGGAGCTATCTTGTTTAGCAAGTCTTCTTTGTATTGTTCAAGTGTCTTGTGGTCTTTATCCACCAAATCCCATTTATTCATTACCACAACCAAACCTTTGTGGTTCTTTTTTATAATATTCAAAATGGTCAAATCTTGTGATGTTACTCCAACCGTAGCATCAATAATCAACACGGCAACATCCGACTTCTCGATAGACCTGATAGACCTCACTACCGAGTAGAATTCCAAATCTTCGTAACCTTTCCTTTTTTTCCTGATACCTGCCGTGTCTATCAGCACCAACTGATGCCCGAATTTATTGTACAAAGTATCTATCGCATCGCGTGTTGTGCCCGGAATATCGGTTACAATATTCCTTTCTTCGCCAAGCAGTGTATTTATCAGAGTAGATTTCCCGGCATTGGGTCGTCCCACAAATGAAACCCTCGGTATATTTTCGTCATAATCTTGCGATGCAGGAGTTTTGAGTTTGTTCAGATAGTCCACTATTGCATCAAGCAAATCGCCTGTTCCCGACCCGTTGGTAGAAGAAATAGGATACACTTCATCAAAGCCCAAACGGTAAAATTCGTTGTAATCGAAATACAAATGCGTATTGTCAACCTTATTTACGGCGACTATTACCTTCTTTCCCGACTTCCGGAGCATCTCGGCAATTGACATATCAAGGTCGGTAACACCTGTTTGCACATCGGTCATGAACAGTACCATATCGGCTTCATCTACCGCAAGACTTACCTGTTTTCTAATTTCTTCCTCGAAAATATCATCGCTGTTTGTAATATAACCTCCGGTATCAATAATTGAAAATTCCGTTCCGTTCCAATCGGATTTGCCGTAAATCCTGTCACGTGTAACACCTTCCGTTTCGTCCACTATCGCCAGACGCTCACCGAAAAGCCTGTTAAAAAATGTTGACTTACCTACATTCGGGCGTCCTACTATTGCTACTATTCCCATACCTCGCTTTTTTTACAACCAATTTTTCTTTTTGAAAAACAACAAAGTTCCCACAGAAGATGCTATCATCAAAAGTATTGACAACGGATAACCGTATTCCCACTTAAGTTCCGGCATAAACCTGAAGTTCATACCGTAGATACTTGCTATAAGTGTGGGCGGCAAAAATATAACCGACACCACCGTAAATATTTTTATTATCTTGTTTTGTTCCATATTTACCAAACCCAAAAAAGTATCTTGCAAGTATTCCAACCTCTCGAAATTGAATTTGGAATAATCTATAAGTGAAGTGATGTCTTTGATAAGTATCCTTAACTTTTCGGAGTTTTCTTTAGGCAAAAGTTCGCTTTTGAGAAATGCCGAAACAAGCCGTTGTTTGTCAATAATACTTTCCCGCATCAACATTTGTTTTTCTTGCAATTCCTTAATGTCCATAATTATTTCGTTGTTAAGCTCATCCGAAACAATATCGCGGGAAATTTTATCTATTTTCCGGGTAATAAACTCAACCATATCAGCCTCATAATCAATACGGTTCTCCAATAGCGTAACCAACACTTGGTAACCGTTATTATACAATTTGGGCAATGACAACAAGCGGCGCGTAGTATTGTAAAACGGACGGTAAGCTCTTTTCCTTAATGTAAACAAAATTCCGTCTTTGTTCAAAATCATAGACACCATATCGGCATCAAAATTATCTTCCGAAGTCAAAGTGGCAAAATTCGTATTGGCTATAATTACTTTTTCGTCTTCAATATATCGCGAACTGGCTTCAATTTCCACAATTTCCTTGTCCGAACGGAAATCAATATCATATTTCAGCTCCAACTTGTCCTTAACATCTTCATCGGGATCTTCCAAATCTATCCACAAAATTTTACCATCCATATTGGAAAAATCAATGTGATCAAACACATGGATCTTTCCGTTGTTTTTTACATATACGCTAACTTTCATTTTTTTGTCCTCCCGATTTTGATTTAACATATCTTGCCCCTACATATTGCCCCAAGAAAAAAGCACCTACCAAAAACGGATAAGTAAACCACTGGAAACCCAATCCGCCCAAAAACCTGAGAGCAATAACAAACGGCACCGGCAAATGAACCGCCAAAAACCATTGCAACGAAAACTTCTTGACCTTACCCCTCCAATATCCGAAAGGTAAGTTAAGCAAAAACACAGCAATGGTCACTAGTGCCAAATTCATACCGCAAACTTTTCCAACTTGCAAAGTTACAATAAATTTGCGGGTGATATTCAATGCCTTGAAAAAACAATGAGATAATGAGTTAATTGATTAATGTGGTAATTGGGATAATATGAGAATGACTTAATTTGTTAATTGTTAGTTGTTAGTAGTTAGTTAAACAGACTTCAGTCTGTTTTATATGTTCGTTTACATTATTAACCTGAATAGACCCGTCTTTTAAGGCGGGGCTAAAAAAAGGCTAAAGCCAAAGGTTTTATAGTCGTTTTTATCCTCAAATACTATTATACTTCTCCAATTATTATATATTTTTTGCAAATGTTTTACCTCATTGCTGTTTTAAATACTTTTCAATTTCTTCTGCCAATTTAGGATTGGAAGGTCGTTTTGCATATCTTTCGATTATTCTTCCGTCCTTGCCTATAAAAATAAACCTTGGAACTCCTTGCACTATAAAATCCGTAAAGAAAGGTATGTTCTCATCAGGAGCAAAAAGTTGAATACCGCCTAACTCTTTTTCTTTCACCATTTTCTCCCAACGTTCTTTGGAATCATTCTTACATATACTTACAAACTTAATTTCCTTACCTTCAAATTGTTTTTGCAATTTTTTCAGATTTGGAATTTCTTTAATACAAGGCAAACACCATGTTGACCAAATGTCAATATATACCAAATTCCCTTTTAATTGAGAAAGTGAAACGGTATCACCTGTTATGCTTACCAATTTAAAATCCGGAGCCATTTCTCCGTTAGCAGTCTTTTTCAGTTTTTTATAAATATCCTCAACTTCTTTTTTATGCTTTTCTTTTTTCAAGTAAGGGATAATAAAGTTATACACGCTATCCAATTGAGAAGTATAATTTAACTCCCATCTGCCGACTTTATAGAATAATTCTTCCTTTATTTTATCATTTTTCACTTTATCATTTATTAACCTTACATAGACCAAATAAAAATCGGAAAGGGGATAATTTTCTTTTTTAAGTTTATATGCTTGATCTTTCAGATAGCTTTCGGCATAATGTAAATAATTTGATACTTGTAAAAGGTCTGCATTTGATAAATCAACATCTTTGTAAGGATCAGGAAAATTTTCAGAAACTTTAAAATCTTTATCACCCGTTAAAAATCGTCTAAACGCCTGATAATCGGCAATTTTCATAAGTTTTTCATACTTAATGTAGTTTGATTCAAGAAAAACCAAATCCGAATCCAATCCGGGATATTGTTTCAGAAAATCCATCTGAACATTATATACGGAATCTGCCAAAT
>JALWKH010000327.1:10953-11965 GCA_026996635.1 Bacteroidales bacterium
TTTTCGGGCAGTTTGGCATAATAGCCGTAATAATTTTTCAACATCATGCTTTCTCTTAACAAAAACTTTTTTGCCATGTAGTTATTTTCAAGCGAACCTTTCCCTTCGTAAACAATAGATTCATCAAACTCTTTTGTATTCAGGTATAACTTCAAATCATACCCGGGTTTCAAAAACAATGTGGTTTCTTCTTTACCGTCAAATAGAGAGTAATAACCTTTTGAAATTTCAAATGTGTCCCGGAAAGTATTGTTCTTATCCAAATGAATAACTTTTATAACATTTCTATCGGCATCTCTTAGTGCCAAGGTATCAGAATTGGGATTATCTATTTTACCAGATAGGATAACATACTGTGCAACAACTTCTTTTTGAAATGCAATAAATACAATCAGTAAAAAAAGAAATGAAAATTTTACTATTCTCATTTTATATGATTTAAAAATTATACTGTAAATAACGACAATAACAAAAAAAATTACAATTTCTTACTTTATTTTCAATCCGCTTTTTTCAATAAGAAAAAGCCATGGTTCTTTTATTATTTCTTTAAGTTCGCTTCTTTTGCTATAAACCATATTATATTCATTTCCTTTCTTGCCTTCCATAATACAAGTGGAACCGTCCATAACTATTATCTTACTTTTTTCTACACATGGTAAATTCCAAAAATCAATCGATTTAACTTTAGTTTTGAAAGTATTCCAATCATTTTTGGTCAACACAATAGTATCCCCTCCAAATTCCCTATTCTTTTTATCATGATATATATACTTGACAAACAATAGAATGGTGTCATTGCGATTTTCAATGCGTAATGCAAAAGGATTATTCTTCCCTTTCAAATATCCGAACCAAATAAAACGATAAGATTCGTATGGATAATTTTTGTAAAGCTTAGGCTCTTTTAGGTTTATTAATTTTTCGGAAAACCAAATATCTTTGTCTATTGCACTTTGAAAACGTCTTTGATAAAACATCTTATTTTTTTCATGCCCGAACAGATTTATAG
>JALWKH010000328.1 GCA_026996635.1 Bacteroidales bacterium
CTTAAGCCTATGAAAACAATAATGAGGAATAGCTGGACAAAAGGAAATATCCTTAATTGTTGCAATAGAATAGAATCTTTGAACAAAACATATTGTTTAATTTCTTCTGTGACTTGAATTTCTATAGGCTCGTGGTTTTCTGCCATTTCTTTGAGTTCTTTGTTTAGCCGTGGTTTGTCGTTTACAATTGTGCTGTCAACATTGCGGAAAAAGATAACTTTTCCTTTTTCGTCAACTACAATGACAGGTATGGTTTCGTTATTTTCTATTACTTTGAAAATAAAGTCAATGTCTTGACCGCCCGGATTTGAAGCCGTGAGCCTTTTCATTGCTTCAGCCCAGAGCTCAACTTTTTTCCGTTCCTCATCTGCCAGTCTTTCGGCAATGTAGTTGGAATATACGATAGATATTATAGCTATAATTGACCCGAGCAGCAGCAAAAAAAGTTTCCACCTTGTTTTTTTTATATATACATCCATTTACTTGCCTCCGAAATCAAATTGAAAACCTGTTTCTTTTTTCTTTTCTTTTTCCCGTTTTTCTTTCAACTTTCTTTTCAAGTCATTGTTTTTCTTTACTTTATTTTTCACAGTGCTGTCTTTTGTAAACCAGTGAAATTCTTCTTTTATCATTTGTTTAAAACTATCTTTTTCTTCTTTTATTCTTTCTTTGATATGTTTTTTTACCTTTTCCTTGTCGTATTTAATTTTCATTTCGCCGTTAATATTGCGTATGAGCACAAAGATTTTTGTTTGGTTTGTTTCGGGGTTGTACGAGATAAAGTTGTTGTTTTCTTCATCTTTCAAGTGCCTTTTTCTGTATTTTTTAGACAGGATTTGAGACAGTAATAATTTCAGGTGGTATTCGTAATCGCCGTTGAAATTATGGTATCCTTCTATGTCAAAATCAAGGGTGGAAGAACCGATGTGCATCGAAGGTATTATGACTTTGGAGTCTTTGATGTAGATTTTGTTTTTTATGTCAGTGAAGTAAATATGGCGAACTTCTTCTATGCTTAAAAATTTGGAAAGGCTTTCCATAGGTTTGAAATTTATCAGTTCACCGTTTTTTATCAATATGTCTGAAATAACGTTTATTGATACGGGGATAACTTTCCCTTGGTCATCCAAGACAAATGAAAAATCTGTGGTTGAAGTAAGCAATCCTTTTATGTTTTTGTAAGAAATAAAATCTTGTCCGAAATTATTAAATGTTTCCATTGTACGCCTTATGTCAAGGTTTTCAACATTAGCTGTACCGACAATTTTATTCGCTTTATAGTTTATTTTTCCGTTTACTGTACCGCTGCCGAATTTGAAATGGAAACCGGGAATAGCTATTTTGTTTTTTGTATAAATGCCTTTTGCCTTAAAGTTTATGAAATCGTTGTTGTTATAGATTAATGTATCAACATTTACATCAAATTTTACTGATTCAATTGCTGTTTCTTTTTCTGCAGATGATGTGTCAGGCTTTGCAATAAAAGTATCAAGATTCAGTTTTTTTGACTTTAACACTAATACTCCGTTTAGTTTTTTTGAGTCGGAAAAGATGAAATCCATGAAATTGTATATAACGCCTTTTAAGGAAACCTCTTGCTTTTTGTATTTACCGGATAAGTGTTGAATTTCAAGTACATCGTTGTTGAATCGCAATCCCGAATTTATATTTTCGACAATAGGAATTTTATCACCTTCAAATTTTATTTTTACGCCGTTCAAAGACAGATTACCTTCCGATTTTATGTTTTTTAATTTGTCGTATGTCAAAGATGATGTGTTGCCAGAAAAGTGAATATCTCCTTTGACCTTGCCTGCTGCATCTTCTATTGTGTCTATTCCCAAAAACTTCAAAAATGTCTTCAAGTCAATGTTTACATTTGATTTTCCGTAGAAATAAGGGTTTGTGAAGTTGCGGATTCCGTAAACTGCCGAAACGGTAGAGTTATCCATTGAAGCGTAGAATTTCTTTACTTCCAACGATGAAGTCCGGGCAGAATTTTTTTTGCCGTTTGTAAATGATGCTTCCATTTCTACATTCTGCAGTTTCAAGTTTTCTTTGGGATATTTTACCGTAGCACTGTTTATTTTGAAGTTTGCTTCTATATGCGGAACTGTTTTGTAATCCACATCACCTGTAATGCCTGCATCAAAATTCATATTTCCCGAAAGGTTATAATCGTTAAAATATTTGCGGTATGTTTTCGGCACCAGTGAGAGTAGGGTGTTTATATTTTCGCCTTCGGATGTAATTTTTAAGTCAAGGTGTGTTTTGTCTTTTAAGTCAATATTACCTGCCACATTCAGGTTTATGTCTTCCAACATTAAACTGCCTACATTCAGACTCCAACCTGATTTGTTCTCGGTTATTCCAATAGTTGCTTTTAAGTTTTTGTTTTTCAAGTATTTGACTTTTTCTATGGAATATTCCGACACATAGATGTTACCTGTCAAATCAAATGATTTGTTGTTGTTTTTTAGTTCTCCTCTCACTTTTAAGAAGGGCAATTTCCCGATTAAAAATTCATTTTTTGCGGAATTTTCGTAGTGAACTTTTATGTTGCGTAATTTTACGGATGATAGTTTGATTTTGAAATTTTCTTGGGTTTGATTTGTGTCGTTTTTTATTATGTCGGTATTGATGTTGCCTTTGTCGTCAATTAAGATATTTAGTCTTCCCCTATTTATATGAATGCTTTTGAAAATGTATTTTTTCTTTATTAATTTTATAATGTCAAAATCCAACGATACGGATGAAGCGGTGAGTAGTGTGTCTGTTTGCCACCTGAATTTTTTCTTTAAAACGGGAGAGCCCTTTATGGTAACATCATAAAAAATTACCGAAGCATCGGGGCAA
>JALWKH010000329.1 GCA_026996635.1 Bacteroidales bacterium
GTACATAGATAAAGGTGTCAGTTTTGCCGATTTGAAACAAACTTTGCTGTATTTTACCAAAGAGATGTTCGGAAAGAGTAAAATCCGCTTGCGTCCATCGTACTTTCCGTTTACCGAACCCAGCGCCGAAGTAGATATTTACTGGGGCTTGGAAACCGAAACCGATTACCGTATCACCAAAGGTACCGGTTGGCTGGAAATTATGGGTGCAGGTATGGTGGATCCAAACGTGTTGAAAAACATGAATATCAACCCCGAAGAATATACCGGCTTTGCCTTCGGTATGGGTATTGAGCGTATTGCTATGCTCTTATATCAAATACCGGATATTCGTATGTTTTATGAGAATGATATGCGATTTTTGGAACAGTTTAAGGCGGGGGTGTAGAAACCTTGCTTGCAACGTTTCTAGTTAAAAGTTGTACTTTGGCAAGCTCAGTAACCTTAAAGTAGAAAGTTGAAACGAAAAATTTTTCGTCTCAACTGGAATGTGGATATATATTAGAATATAGAAGTGTTTGGCAATCATCAATTCCAAATCCGGCGCTTCGATACATCCCGACTTTAGTCGGGACACTCAGCGACCTACTTTTCCATTCCTCATTCCTCACTTCTAAAAACATCGGACATCCGACACCGGACTAAAAAATCCTCATTCCTCAATATTCCAGCAATCGTTCCAATTCTTTTTTAAATTCCATTGCGAATAAAGTAATTTCTTTTCGATTAGAAAGCTTTAATTTGTCGAGAATACTACTGAAATGTGTATCCACGGTGCTGGGACTTATGTGTAGCCTTTTAGCCAATATATTTCTGTCAGTTGTTTTTGTACTTTGTAATACGAGTTCAATTTCTTTGTGACTTAACTGATGAATACCAAAAAAAGAATCACTAAAAACAGACTTGATATACTCATATCGTTTAGATTTTAGGCGTTTCATTGTTTGCGATTCAAAATGACCATGTTTTAAAACGCCTTTTACAGTACTAGAAAAATCTTTATAGGAACAACCTTTATCCAGAAAACTGTCAAAACCACTTTTCAGGGCTTTCTTCATAATTCTATAAGAATCAAATGATGTATGGGCAATAGATTTTATATTTGGTTTGAGTGTTTTGATTTTTTTGATTATTTCAAAGCCATCCAATGTTGAACCATTTCTGAAACTTAAATCGCAGATGACCAAATCAATAGGGTTTTGCGTAACCAAACTGATGGCGCCCCGTGCATTATTGGCAAAAAAACATTTAACATTGTCTATAGCTTTATTAAGCCGGATACTTAAACCTTCAACAATGATTTCATGGTCGTCAATTATAAGGATATTTATGGTTTTTGGTTTCATTGTATTGCGTTGTTTTTGGTTTTAAAGCTATTTCGTTAATTGTAAATTTGAGCGTGAATCCTTTGTTTGCAGCACTTTGAATTTGTAATTCACCTTTCATCAATTTAACTCTATCACTAATATTTTTTAGTCCGTTACCTTCTTTCAAATCAGCTGTGCCTTTGCCGTTATCTTTATATTCAAAATGCAAGGTGTCGTCTTTTTGAACAATATTGATTTCTGTTTCGGTAGCTTGGGCATATTTCAAATTATTGGCTATCAGCTCTTGTATTATCCGGTATAAGTGGGTGCCGTAAGGTTCCGGTAGTTTCAGATTTCGCGGTTCGATATGGATTTTGAACTGTTTTCCGGATAAATTTTCGGGTAATAATTCCATGATTCTTTCGGCAAAAACTTCATCATGCATGGGTGTATTGTTGAGTTGGTGCGACAGCGTACGTACTTCGTTATAAGTTTTGAGAAGTTTGTCCGACAAATCCAGATTATCACCTTCGGTTTCATACACCAGTTTGATCAGCGAACCGGCAATGCCAT
The DNA here is from genome assembly GCA_026996635.1 of Bacteroidales bacterium. Classification (GTDB taxonomy): domain Bacteria; phylum Bacteroidota; class Bacteroidia; order Bacteroidales; family JALTDM01; genus JALTDM01. The sequence goes on from JALWKH010000329.1 coordinate 1,881, forward strand.
CGTGTAGTTCTTTGCCAATACGTTGTTTTTCAGCTTCACCGGCTTTAACGGCAGATGCCAGAACTTCCAGTTTTTGCTGTTGGCGACGGCGTTGCCAAAATAAGAATCCCAGTCCCAGTAAAAATACCGAAGTACCCCCAACGGCGTACATGGTAAATCGGGTTTTAGCCAGTGCTGCTTCTTTTTTGATGTTTTCGTTGGATAGTTTTAAGATTTTTGCTTCTTTTTGTTGGGTTTGGTATTTGGTTTCTAATGTTTGTATTTGTTCCAATTTACTTTTGTTAATTAGACTATCTTTATAAGTTTGACGTTCTTTTAACCATACTAATGCTATTTTCGGATGGTTCAGTTTTTCATGAATATTTGAAAGCAATAAAGCTGCTTGCTCTAGATTTTCTAAATTTTTTATTTTTTTTGCCGTGTTATAAGAATTTTGAGCAAATCTCAAAGCATCATTTAATTCATTGTTTTCCAGTTTTATTTTAGCAATTTCATTCTCACAGTATGATATATCATAATAACTGTTTATTTTATTTGCTATTGCTAATGCTTCTGTAAAATATGGCAAAGCATTATCTGATTGATTCTGCGCAACTTTTAACTCACCGGTATTTTCCAATGCAATAAGCTTATATCTATTACTTTGCTTGAAATCATTTTTACACATATCCAAAACACTTTGATAGTATTCATTAGCCCTGTTATAGTTGGTTTTACGTTTTTCCAAAATACCTAAATTAATATAACAACTGACTATTCCGGCAGTATCCTTAATTTGTTCCCTGATTTTTAGAGATTCCGAATAGTACTTTTGAGCTTTATCCAAATTGTTGAGTCGTAGTTGAACTTCACCTAGATTTAACAGTGTGCTGCCTACGCCTTTTAAGTTTTTAGTACGTTTTTTTATTTTTAAAGCAGTTATAAGATGTTTAATTGCTTTTTGATAGGCACCCGTTTTAATATAAAG
>JALWKH010000330.1 GCA_026996635.1 Bacteroidales bacterium
TGTTGGTCGTTGTTGCAATCATAGCGATTTTGGCTGCTATAGCGATACCGCAGTATGCGAAGTATAGGAAAAGTGCACAAGATTCTGCTGCGTTGAGTGATTTAAAAACAATTCAAACAACAGCAGAAGCATATTATGCAGATAACATGCATTATCCTCATTGATGAATTAATGTAAAAAATAAAAAAGGAGGTTTTTATGAAAAAAATATTTATATTTTTATTGGCTGTCTCGTTAGTAATGTTGTTTAAGGGGGTTTCTTTTGCTGCAGGTCAATCCAGCTCTAACGGAGAAATAACTTTAGGTTCTACAGACACTGTTACTGTAACCCTCTCGTCAAATGTAGAGGCTAATTACTATTCAGCCACTGGAGATGCTTACTCTGCTTCTACATATAACACTAAAGGAACAGGTAAAGCATATGGTGTTGCAAGCAACTCTTCAGTGATATATTATAAGACAGGAATGACTGGCCCAGGGGATTTGAGTAATGGAGACTCATCCGATTTTTCAGATTGGGATACATATTAAAAAAGAGCCGTTCTCGGCTCTTTTTTAATTTTGGGGTTTAATATGTCAGGTCCTTCAGAATTAAAAGCAACTTTTTTGAAAGATGAGCTTTGGATGTTAGCTATTGCAGGTGCCTTTCAGCACAACAAGGTTTATTCTGGAAATACCTCTAATACACAGCGTGACAATTTCAGAAACTGTTTAAGAGAATATATAGAATGCTTTATTGTTCCTCAATACTACAGGTGTGTTAGTGAAAACCAACATATCATCAATTTAAAAAAGCTTCAAAACTACTCCCGTTTTTGTGGCAATGGTGTTATTTTAAACAATAAGCTGAATATAGGCACTGTTCAAAAGCTTTTGAATTTATATTTAAAGTATCTATGGTGCATAGATGAAATTGTAATGCCGCCACACTGTCCTTTAGATTCAACGGTTTTGAATGCTGTTGGCTTGGGGAATATCAGCTGGACAAATATGCAAACTATAAGTGATTATGAAAGTACCATTAAAGTAGTAAAAAGCAAGGCAAATAATATTCCTATAGCTTACTGGGAACTAAATCTCTTCAACTGTAATAGAAAAGAAATCTCCTGCTGCAATCCTGTAATAAAAGATTAGCTTTTAAAAACAAACCCCGATGAACTTAAAAACTAAATATCAAGCTCTGTTTTTAGTTTTCGTTTGTCTGCTTTTGTATTACCACAGTATAAATAATCCTGTTAATTCCATAGATGACTATAAGATGTTTAATTGGCTTTTGAATCTGCATTCTATCAACTTAAAACACCTGTTTTTTCCTCATTCAGGAGGATATTACAGGCCATGCTGCATCCTCACATACGAAATTGACAGATTTTTATGGTTATTAAACGAATCGTTTTACCATCTTGAAAATATTATTATTCATACTATAAATGCAGTTTTTGTCTTTTTTGTTGCCCAAAGGTTATTTGGCAAAAAATATAAATACATACCCCTTTTTAGTGCACTTCTGTTTGCCGCTCACCCTGTAAATACAGAGGCTGTAAACTGGATTTCGGCAAGGTGCGATTTACTTGCAACATTCTTTTCTCTTTCGGCGTTTTTGATTTTTCTGCAATTTAAAGATAGGCAGTATTGGATTCTCGGAGCTTTATTTTCTGCTTCTATGGCGTTTTTAGGTGCATTATCAAAAGAGGTTGGTGTTGCTTTTTATCCGGCAATTATCATGTGGATTTTATTTTTTGAAAGGGACGAATTTAAGAAAAAGAGCATAGAAATCATAGTATTTACCCTGTTTATTGTTCTATATTTCTATTGGAGGCATCTGGCTTTGATGCACAGCGACTCTTCTTTTCACAGGATATCAGCAGCAGCCATTCACCATAACTATTTTAAAGATATTTTTATCATTATTCAGGCTTTTGGTTTTTATGTAAAAAAACTTTTCGATCCATTTCCTTTAAACTTCGGCATACTACATGTAAGCAAATCGTATTTTTATCTGGGGCTATTTGCCGCAATATTTAGTGGTTTCTCTTTATATCTTAGAAACAAATTTTTTGGTTTATTTTTGATATCTTTATGGTTTATTGCACCAGCCACACTTGTTGCGCTTGGGAATGTAGCCTGGACTAACTATGCTGAAAGGTATATATATACCGCAAGCGCATTTTTTAGTATTTTTGCTGTTGCGGAATTATTTGAATTGCTAAAAAATAAAGAAAAAATATATGTTGGTTTTATGATTTTGGCTATATCTTTTTGTTTTGTAGCCTCATATAAAAGAAATTTGGTCTGGTCTTCAAATCTGAGTTTATATAAGGACACATCAGAGAAATCACCAGATTTTGTAATAGCAAGAAACGAGTATGCCAACGCTTTGCTTTTGGCAGGAAAAAGAAAAGAAGCAGAAAAGCAATACACTTTAGCAGCAAAGATTAAAGATAGAACAAATGTTTTACCCGAACTGAACTCCATTATTACAACTGACAATATAAGTGCACAGAAAAAGAAAGAAAAACTTTTGGCACTGTTAGGAAAATTACCGAGGTTAAACAATGATATTTTGAATAGAATTATCAAATTGAATTTCAAAATAATAGAAGAAAAGCCAAAGGAAAAAAATAAATTGTATCTGGAAAATGCGGATATTTTTTATAAATTATATAAACATACTGGAAATGGATTCTATCTATACAAAGAAGCCCAAATGTATATTGCTGTTAAAAACTACCAGAAAGCTAAAGAATGTTTGATTGAGGCAAAGAAACACTTAGACAAAAACAACCTCTACCACAAAATGTCAAATAAGCTCTTGCAAAAAATAGAGAGTCTTTCAGTATCTCGTAA
>JALWKH010000331.1 GCA_026996635.1 Bacteroidales bacterium
ACATTTATTGTACCGGCTAGAGAGTTATTTCCAAAAAGCGACGACCCGGGTCCTTTAAGTATTTCTATTTGTTTGACGGATGATTCTATTATGCTGTTCCAATTTATGTTTCCTCCGTCTGATTTATTTATTGGTATGCCGTCTATCAAGACTTGTAATCTTTCCGGTTCGTTACTGACTATGCCTCTGATGTTTACGGAAGATTGTCCGAATAATCCATAAGGTCTGTTTACAAATACCCCCGATTTGTATTTGATGCTTTGGTCAATTATAGTTATGGGTAAAGTTGATATCTCAATATCAGAAATAACATCGACAGTGGCGGGAATGGTATTTATGTTTTTCGGATATCTTGTGGCAGAAATAATTACTTCTTTTGTCCTGTAAATTTTTATTTTCGAAGTATCGCTTTTTTGTCCTACCGTGTTAGTAACAGCAGTTTTAGTTTTTTCGAAAACCGGACTTGTAGACGCTGTAACTACATTACTGCTAATCATAAAGGCAGTAATGCCCCAAAAAATTATTTTTCTTCTCATAAGCCTTTATCCTTTCCAATTCATCCCACTCAAAAGCAGGAATCGGGAGGCATAGAAGTTTCCCTCTACACCCGTCGGTTATATCTTCATAGCTCACATGAGCCTTAGAAAATATAACTCGGATAATTGTTGCTTCAAAGAAAGGTAAAATAATTCAATTAAAAATCCCTTTGCAGAAAAAATAGAACAATTACAAGTAATTTGTTATCATCCGTTCGGCTGCTTGCAAATCTGTTTTTTCAATGTCGAAAATGTGGAAATTGTTGCCGGGCCAGGCATTCAAAACCTTATCTATGATTTTTTTTCTTACCACCCAAATCATCGGTTTGTTTGCTTTAAGGGCCTTATCTATCACCTCATACCAGCCTTTACCCTTGAGTTCCAACGGTCCGATTTCGTCGATGACAATCAAATCAGATTGCGAAACAGCATCGTTTATAGCCTTAGTACCGAACTCTATTCCTTTAGGATAAAAGAAAAACCTGCCGGTATTTATTTTTTCTTTTGACGGAATACGGTCGCAAAGAAGTGTTTTCTCACCCGTAATAATATTTTTAATTTCAAAATGTGACCTTTCGCCGTTTTTATCGTAACCTTGTGAAATTATACCGCCGACTTTTACATTGTTTTCTTGCAAGGAATTGATAATATTTGTCAAAAATGTAGTCTTTCCCGACCTTGTTTCACCAGTGATAATGAACACGGGTTTCCGTTCGGCAATTTTCCGTTTAAATTCATTAAACAAAGAGTCAGAGAATCTTACCGTATTTAGAAAATACCTTATGGGATTGACAAAAATTTTTTTGCTGATGTTTTGTTCTATCAGAAACGGCAAAGCACTCACGGCCATTTCACTTGTAAGGTAAAGTCCCGAAAATCCTTTGTTAAAAAGAATAATCTTTATCACGGGATTTTTCAATTCTACGCTTATGGCGGAAAATCCCGCAATAAGAAGCAATGCACGGAAAAAGATTTTTATTCCCGTTTCTAAGCCTTCAGCATCGAAAATAGTTTCTTTGTTAAAGCCGTTCCAAAACAATGATGTTAGCAATAAAATAATCAGCAATTGAAACCAAAACACAGGCTTTTTCAGCCTTTTTAATGCTTTGCCGTAGCGGATGTTTAAGAGAATCAGGAAAAGTACCGTAAAAGCTGTGGCGTAAATTATTCCCGAATAATTCATCAAAACCATTCCCACAACAATCGCAATAGTAACCAAAGCTATGTAAACAGGTGAGTATCTGAAATCTGAGACCTCGAACAATGGTTTGTAATTTTTGCCTGAATTATAATCAAGCGGTTTTTCCGTCCAAGCCATTTTGCCCAATTTGTAACCTGTTATGCCTGCGGCAATTCCCGAAAAAGTGTATGCGGCCACCACAATTTCCAAAAGTTGAACAAGACTTAAATTTATGTGAGTTACCTTAACCAGATAAAAGTAAAGATTTTCCAGCACTTTAAGAATGTCGAAGCCGTAAATGATAAGTATGCTTACGATTTTGTGGATAACGGCTGCAAACATTGCCAGAATGCCTGCTAGCACAAATGTGATGATTTTCCTGCCGAAAATGTTGTAAAAAAGTTGAAAAAAAACGGCTTCCAACAAAATGCCCACCAACGGACCGATAATAATTGCCGTAGGTGAAATAGACCGCATAAGAGCACAAATAAGTCCGGCTTTCAGGAATAAGTTTTTGCCATCCCACTTAAAACTGTAAGTGCTGAGCAGCACAATGCCGAAAAATGTTAGAAATGTGCCTGCAAAAGGTAAACGGAAATTGTGGAATATGCTGCCGAAAACAATCTCAAACGATGCCCAGATGCTGCCGATTACGGCTGCTTTTATCCAAGTATCATCAAATTTTGTTATGGTTGCTTCGGCTTTCATTCTACTGCTTTGTAATCTTCGGGTGTGTTTATGTTTTGCAGTTGTTTGTTTGCATCCTTAAGTCCGCTTGCATCAATAGTCTGATGTGGAACGGAACGCAGCAAATTTAAAATTTTATAGTCTCCGCTTTTTATTTTCTTTTCAATTTCAGGCAAAATATTTTTGGAATAAATGCCCAGAATGGGGAAAAGCTTATCACGGTGCGAAATAATAGTTGCATAGGAATTTTCGTTGTGGTTGTTTATTAAAAGTTCTATAACTTCATTAGTAATCAAGGGCATATCTATGGGCAGCACAATTATATTTTGATTCTTCGCTTGTTTGATGCAAGTGTATAGCCCGCCGATAGGTCCGCAGTTTTTTATTTCATCGGGAATAACTTTATATTTTGTGCAAGTGATTTTTTCGGGGTTGCCGCTT
>JALWKH010000332.1 GCA_026996635.1 Bacteroidales bacterium
TTATATGCAAGTGCTGACAAGACATTTTTAATTTCTTCAAAGTTTGAGAGTTCTTTTATTTTTGCTTCAAGTTCTTCGTATTCGTTTTCTTTCAGGTCGGCATCTTTCAGCGTTTTTAATCGGTATTCGATGTAATCTTTTTCCTTGCTTTCGATTTTTTGCAGTTCAATGATTTTTTCAAGTTCTTTTTTTACGGAAGTGTATTGAGCGTAAGTTTCTTTGTAATTTTCCAATAATTTATCATTGCCTGCGAGAGTGTCGAGAATGGAAATTTGAAAATCGGGGTTGTTCAGAATAAGGTTTTGGTGCTGGGAATGAATATCAATAAGGTTTGCCGTTATTTCTTTTACGGTTGTGTTGGTCGTGGGAGTATCATTTACAAAAAAGCGGCTTCTGCCACTCGGTAAAATCTCTCGCCTGATTATCAATGTTTTATCATAGTCGAGCCCGTTTTCTTCAAAGAATTTGGCAGGTATTCCGTGATTTATAAAAGTTGCTTCAAAAACGGTTTTCTTGTCGCTGTTTTTGGAAATATTACCTTTGTTTCGGTTACCGGATAATAATCCGAGTGCGTTTATCAAAATTGATTTTCCCGACCCTGTTTCACCTGTGATTACGGTAAAGCCTTCGGAGAATTGTATTTCTTCTTCGTCGATGAGCAAGTAGTTTGATATGTATAAAGAGTTTAGCATTGCAAAATTTTTGAGTATGCAAAATTAAGATTTTTTAAGAAACGGCAGGCATAAAAATAAAAAAGGGAGGCTTAAACCTCCCTCGCATATTTTAATAAAGTACGAACTTAATCGGCACTTGGAAAATAACCCTAACAGGTTTTCCCCGCTGTTTAGCAGGTTTCCATTTGGGCATAGATTTTACAACCCTTATGGCTTCTTTATCCAGATACGGATCAACGCTTCTTACAACTTTTACATTTGTTACATTACCTTCTTTATCGATAATAAATTGTACCCACACCGTACCTTGGATTTGGTTTTCCATTGCAGCTTCCGGGTATTTTGTGTGTTCTGCCAGATATTTATACAAGGCAGCTTCACCACCCGGGAATTCAGGTTTTTCTTCTACTACATAGAAGTTTATGGGTTCATCGTCCTCTTCTTCTTCAACTTGAACATCTGTTTGATCAACTGCAGTTTCTTCATCGGCTTCACTATCGTCCATTTCAAATTCGTCTTCTATATCTTCATCGTCTTCCACGATGTTAAGCTGTTCTACAACCTTTGGAGGAGGTGGTGGAGGCGGTTTCACCTCTTTCATTCTGGTGATCGGAATAATTTCTTCTTCCACTTTTACATCACCGAGGTCTCCGAGCACATTTTCCTGCTTGTCGGAGCTTTTAATTTGGAAAACCATATAGGTTGCAAGCAATGATACTATCAACCCGATTTCCAATAGAATACCTCTGTATTTTTCAAGATCAACTTTGGGATTTTTCTTTACTTCCATTTCCCTCTAAATTTTATGCAAATATAACCATTTTTTAGATGATTAGATATTTTGCGGATAAATTTTGAAATCATTTTTTCACTTTTTTACCCTATTTCAAATTTAATGGGAACTTGGAATATTACCCTAACGGGTTTGCCTCGTTGTTTGCCCGGTTTCCACCTTGGCATTGACTTTACTACCCTGATAGCTTCTCTATCCAGTGAAGGATCTACGCTCCTGACAACTTTTATGTTTGTTACATTGCCGTTTTTGTCTATAATGAATTGAACCCAAACAGTGCCTTGTATGTCGTTACCCATAGCATCTTCTGGATAATGAATGTTGTTTGATAAATATTGATATAATGCCGCCTCGCCACCGGGAAATTCGGGTTGTTCTTGCACGGAATAAAAGTTTACCGGTTCATCGTCAACTTCTTCATCATCTATTTGAATGTCAGTTTGGTCTATTGTTGTTTCTTCGTCGGCTTCACTGTCGTCCATTTCAAATTCATCTTCAATTTGTTCATCATCTTCCACTATGTTAAGTTGTTCTACAACTTTGGGAGGAGGTGGTGGCGGTGGTTGTATTTCTTTCATTCTGGTTATCGGTATGATTTCTTCTTCAATCTTGACATCGGCAAGGTCACCGAGAATGTTTTCTTGTTTGTCGTAGCTTTTGATTTGGAAAACCATATAAGTTGCAAGTAAGGATACAATTAAGCCTATTTCCAGGAAAATATTCCTGTATTTTTCTAAATCGACTTTAGGGTTTTTCTTTGTTTTCATAGCGGTAGATTTTTTGTTTGAGTTAAAACTATATTTACAAAAAAGACCGTCAAATTGACGGCCCTTTTTATTTTAATTCAAAGAAAATCTAATTGGAACTTGATAACTAACTCGAACGGGTTTACCGTTTTGTTTGCCCGGTTTCCAATTAGGCATAGATTTGATAACCCTTAAGGCTTCCTTATTTAGGTCGGGATTTGCATCCCTAATTACTTTTACATTTGAAATACTTCCGTCTTTTTCAATAATAAACTTCACCCACACTGTCCCTTGGATTTTGTTTTTCATTGCGGTTTCCGGATATTTAATGTTGTTTGACAGATATTTGTAGAATGCTTTTTCGCCACCTGGAAATACCGGTTTTTCTTCTACTTTGTAAAAGTCTATAGGTTCTTCATCTTTTGCATTGTCAGGTTGTTGCACCAATTGCATAGGGTTGTAAGAATGTTGTTTAATTTTTCCGTTTCCGTTATCCGCACCGTAAGTTTTGTTAGGCATTCCTGCCTGAAAAATAAAAACTACCGCTGCAAATAACATTGTAAAACCAAAACCGAATAAAGTTTTTTTGTTTTTCTTTCTTGTTCCCATTTTTCTATTTTTA
>JALWKH010000333.1 GCA_026996635.1 Bacteroidales bacterium
TTGAGAAAAACCGTTAATTGCGCTTGCCACAAATAAAACAGCGATAATAAAAGTTTTAAATTGTCTCATAATGTTAAAATTTTTGTTGTTAATTTGCAGCAATAATAATAATAATAATAAGCAAAAAAAGTTATCAACAAGTTATTAACAGGTGTAGCTACGGTACTGTAGATAAGGCTACTGCAGTTGTTGTGAGGCACATTTCACACATCGGTATATCTGCCGAAAATATTTGTACGTAGTCCGACCGACCACCATTTTTCGTCGTTAAAATACAAAATTCTTCCGAATATTTGTAATCTGTATGCAGGATTTATTTCTATTCCGGCTTCGTAAGTCCTGTAATAATCTTTGTCATTTACCGGATACGGGTAATCTTCAGGTTGCAGCCTGTAAATTTCATTATACTTGAAGCGGGCAAAAAAACGGTAAAACGAAAATCCTATTTGTCCTATAAATTCCGATTTGGTATTTTCGGTAGAGTAGTCTATAAATTGATTTAGGTGGGAAAACATTTCCTGTTGTAAGACCATATTGTAGCCGGTGTTTACATTGTTGTATTCTGCCCTGCCGAAAAATGAGAACTTATCAGTTTTTTTTGCAAGAATCAATCCGTTCTGTGTGCGACCTTGCACAAAATCCCATTGTCCGTAATACATAAATAATTTCAGCAGCTTTACGGAATAAGTAATTCCTGCCTTAATACCTCCGTTGTTTCTGTTGTCAAAAATGCTGTTCCAATAAACAACCGGAATAAAGTATGAGAAATCCACGGCGTTTTTATACCATTTGCTTTCTACAAAACCTATTTGCACCCATTGGACAGGATAGTATGACAAATAATTTATGTTTCCGTAACCTTTGTAATAAAAATCTTTTGTCACATCTGCAATGCTGCGTATGTCGCTTGTAACTAACCACAACGAAGATAAAAACAATTTTTTGTTTTTGGAAGTCCATTCGGCATTGAAGTATGAATAAGGTGGTGCATTGTATGATAAAAATAATGAACGGTATCCGTATCCCAAAAACTTTTTCCCTCTTCCTATACTGAAAACCAGACTGGGTTTTATTTGCCAAAAAAGTTCACCTTCTGCCGATGAACAATCAAATGTGTCAGGTTTATTATATCTGAGTCTCGCCATTCCGGGTATAACCGTTCTCTTTTTCAGTATATAATCCCTCAAAAATTGCGGTTGAGTTCTTTGGCTTTCGAATGCAGTGGATTTGAAATAAAGGTTTTTGCCTAATTTACCTCTTACTATAATCCCTCGTGTGTTTTCAAAGATAGAATATTCATTCGTTTTGTTGTCCTTGCCGTAGTTTAACATAAATGCAGGGTCTATTCGAAGGGTAAGGTGTTTTGTTTCAAGGTGATAAAAGTCATCATAGAACAGTTTCCTTTTCAAAAAGGCAAGTGAAGAATCGACATTGTAGTAGGTTGCGGCTTTATATAACGAATCCAAGTTAAATACGGGAAAATAAGAGTGTATTTTATTTTTATGGTTTATTTCGGAAGTTATTATCTGTTTATTGTCTTGTTCCGTAAGATAAGATAATTGTGCATGGCTGCAAAGGGAAATCAGCAAGAATGAAAAAAATAAGAAAAGGTTACGCATTATTTTCTTTTCTTTTAACTAACGAGTAAAGTATTGTGTTTAGTGTTATTGTATATATCATCATTATTGTGAATGTAATAAGAAAACCAAACTTATATTTTGTCATAATTAAGGTCATAGCTATAATACTTATAGAAAAAATAACTAAAATCCCTGTTGCTTGTAAATGGCTACAACCTAATCTTATTAAAAGGTGATGCACATGGTTTTTATCCGGTTTAAAAGGATTTTTACCTTTGATGATTCTTACGAAAAAACTTCTAGTGGTGTCATAGATAGGTAAAAAGATTGCTGCCATTGCCAGAATTGGATTAGACGGTATTTTGAAAATAGGGCAAACTTGTGCATGGTGTTCTATGTACACGGTTGCAAGAAATGCAGCAACAAAACCAAGCAACATAGAGCCTGTATCGCCCATAAACATTTTTGCAGGAGATATATTTATCCGTAAAAATGAAACAAGTGCACCTATCATTGCAAATGCAATTAAGAAATATTGGTTTGGAGTGTCAGAATTGTAAAACCATATTCCGTAGAATAAAAATGCAATTATCCCCATAGAAACGGCAAGACCGTCAATGCCGTCAATTAGATTGAACCCGTTAATAATTATGAGAAAAACAAATACAGTAAATAAGATGCTAACAATATATGGTAACTCTCCTATGCCTAAAATTCCGTAAAAACTTGTGATTCTATAATCTCCTAGGACAGAGACAATTAATGCGGCGACAATTTGTCCTGAAAACTTTTTCATCGGATCCAATCCGCTTACATCGTCTTTGATGCCAAGTGAAACTATAATTAAAACCCCTGCCAAAAAAAATTGGAAATGTGGAAATGCGTTATAATTAAGGAAAATCAGGACAGTGATAATCCAAGCAAAAAAGATACCTACTCCTCCGAGAATAGGAACTTTGTGAATATGTAACTTTCTGCTGTTGGGAATATCATATAAATCAAATTTTTTGGCAATAAATAACAAAGGTTTAAATGACAAATACGATATTACGGCTGCTGTAAAAAAACTTATGACAGATACATATGTGACTGAAGATAATATGTGTTCCAAAAATTCTTTCATTGCTAATTTTCAGTCCCTTTTATAATTTTGTACATACCTCTTAAATCAAGAATTTTAAGTGTTATTGCCGTTAAAATTGCCACAAAGATAATTGTAAAATATTCTGTAAC
>JALWKH010000334.1 GCA_026996635.1 Bacteroidales bacterium
AAAAATCTAGGTCAAAATGATGCTTCTACCCGCTCTGTCAAAACATGGCGACTACGGGAAAAGCGGAAAACGAAAAATCGCACAGACCAACGCCGATTGCCATATTTTCCGTTTAAAATCCGCCTGACGGCGGACTTTCCCTCGTATTCACAGATGTTTTGACATTCTCGCCTACCCACTGCCCGCCATTTTGACCTGGCCAACGCAAAATTTTATCTGCTTAACCACGCCTTAACAAAGTTTCCTCCCTTGAGAGCCTGTCCCGAACTTGTTTTGGGAGAGGATTTAGGTGGGTGACAGATGATTTAACGGGCTGAAGCCCGTTTATAATTTATTCAAAAATACCATATTATGAATAGCCCCGCCTTAAAAGACGGGTCTATTCAGGTTAATAATGTAAACGAACATATAAAACAGACTGAAGTCTGTTTAACTAACCACTAACCATTAATCAATTAGCAAATTAATTCATTAACACATTTACTTCCCGCCTAAAAAGGCATGCTATTCATATCCACACAACACAACCGTGCGACAACAATGAACAGGAACTTTTTCACACACCCTTTTTGAAACCAACCCTGCAAAAGCTACCCTTATATTTTCGCCGTATTACTATATGAATTAACTTTGCGGAATAAAAGTGTTTTCAATGTTTTACTTATCTCACCCTTCAATATTGTGGTTTTCGTTGCTGGCTGCATTGCCGGTAATTATTCACATTATCAACCTGCACCGGCACAAAAAAGTTCTCTTCAGCAATGTTTATCTGCTAAAGCAATTAGAAAAGGAAACTCGCAACATAAGAAAAATCAGGGACTTACTTTTGCTTTTGATTCGTGTTACGGCTATTTTGGCATTGGTTTTCATTTTTGCGGGACCTACACTTAAAAACGACACCAAACTCCACACCGTAAAAAACAAAGGAATAGCGTTTTACATTGACAATTCTTTCTCGATGTCTTTGCAAAACAGCAGCGGCACTCTCTTTGACTTTGCAAAAACTTACGCAAAAAAAATGGCATCTTCATTCTACAAAAACTCAACTCTGACCCTAATTACAAATGATAATGTTTACACAGGCTTAACACTTGAAGAATTTTACTCGCAAATAGATAAAGTAAAAATAGGTCCGTCACAACCGCAACCCGAAGCATTACCGGGAATCATTAAATCCAATTTTATCGGCAAGATTTTTATTTTTTCGGATTTTCAAAAGGGGAACTTTACTTCATTCACCCCCGATTCTTCATCAATTTATTACATTTTCCCGCTTCACAGCGGTAATGTGTCCGATATAGTTTTGGACACTTGTTATCTTGCTACCGCAGAAAATACAGCATCAAACAGCCTTGTCTTCAAAATTACCAATAAAAGCGGCGAAACAGTTACCGAATTGCCTGTAAAACTTTTTGTAAACTCCGAACTGAAAAGCATAAAAAATGTAAACCTTGAGCCCGAGAGTACGGTATCTGACACAATAAAATTCACTTATACGGGTGAAAATGAAACAATTTTCGGCAAATTAACCGTAACCGACTATCCCGTAACATTTGACAATACCCTGTATTTTTCGTACAAAATAAAAAACAAATATACTGTAGCGATTGTTTCCAATCCCGATGGTTATGAGGCGTACAAGTATATTTCAGCCGCTTTTACAAGTAACAATAATGAAGCGGATTTTAATCTCGTAAAAGTTCCTATCGGCAATACTGCCGAGTTGGAAACAATAAAACCCGATGCCGTAATTCTTGATAACCTGACCGATATACCGCCGCATTTTGACGACTTTGTAAGGGAATTGCTGAAAAATGGTACTTCAGTAATATTTTTCCCTTCACCGTTAAATTACAAAGCATCATCAGAATTGCTTTCATCAATTAGCGGGGGGAAAATAAACAAGACAGACACAAGCAAACACGAAATTAAACAAGTGGAATATTCGGACAAAATTTTCCGCAATGCAATCATCAAGAAAAAAAATGCAAAACTACCCGCTGTTACGGATATTATGCCCGTAGAAAACCTACCGCTTTCGTCATCCGTAATAATAAAAACACAGGACGATTTGCCCGTTTTATTTTATAACAAGTCTTACAAAGGAATGTTTACCATTTACCCGCTTGCCGTTCAGGGAAATAAAGATTTTTTTGCTTCTCCGCTGTTTTTTATCTCACTATATAACACTGTTACACAAAAGCCTTCTGTCGGACAACTCTATTACTACTGCGGCAAATCTTACACCATTACACTGCCTGCAAAGATTAAAAAAGACCGTGTAATTAAAATTAAGCCTTACGGTCAAAACAAAGAATTTGTACCATACCAGATAAATACAGGCAACGAAGTGAATGTTGTACTGAAAGATAACGATATAATGCAAGCCGGATTTTATAAATTTTATGCAGATTCGGTAGAAAAAACCGTTGCATTCAATTACGACAGGGCAGAAGCGGATTTTAACTTTTTAACCGAAAACGATCTTGAAAACAAATTCAGAGGAATGAACAATGTAAGAATTATTGATGCTAATTCCAATTTGCAAGGAAGTTTCAATCCGGTAAGCGACAAAAACTTAACACGATATTTTGTAGCCTTTGCACTTTTGCTTTTGTTGCTGGAAACAATATTGCTTAAGTTTTACGGAAAAAATAAAACTCAACAATGAAAATTACCTTTTTGGGCACTGGAACATCGCAAGGTGTGCCGGTAATAGCTTGCAAATGTGACACTTGTCAATCAGATGACCCTAAAGATAAGCGACTGCGAAGCTCCGTACTTATTGAAAACGACGGCGATGTTTTTG
>JALWKH010000335.1 GCA_026996635.1 Bacteroidales bacterium
AAATACAATGGCTTTATTGCTTTTTATGTAGCGGCGGTATTGCAAGCCCGAAAAATACAACGACACGGAAGAAACAAAAAGCCCGATTATCACAATGTATAACGCCGTTTTTTTCATTGCCATAGACCGGGTAAACAAAAACCAAAGAGCGGAAACAACCACAATGATAAACACTACCAATGAAGTAATTGCCCACTCGTTCGAAGACATTAAATCAGCCGTTTTGTGGACGATTTTTGTCAGAAAAAACTCCGGAACGGGCTTAATTTTATCCGTAATATATTGATTTGCAATATTCAGGTTGTATTTTATGTCTTTGTCGTTAGGTGCTAGTTTCAATGCCTTTTCGTAATAATAAATGGCATCGGTAATTTTGTTTTGCTTAAAATAAGCATTGCCGAGGTTGTAATACACTTCCGGTGCCACATAACCCAAATCCAGAATCTTTTTGTAAAAATCTACCGCAGCATCATATTGCTTTCTCGAATATGCCGCATTGGCACTATCTAATAGGGTTTGTGCTATTTTTATATTGTTTTCGCCAAAACTTATGGCTACCGAAAATAAACTCAACACTATGGTTACTAAAAACTTCTTCATAATTATCCGATTTTTTGGTTCATTTTCACAATCATTTCCGATGCTTTCTTGTAAAAGTCTTTCATATCAATTCTTTGCGATTCGGGTGCAAACCTTTGAAAATCCGCATCTTCTATCAGCGACAAATAATTATTTATCAACTCAACATCAACACCTTTGCTTTCAAGTTTTTGCCGTGCATTGTCCTTGTTCAAATCTGCAATCGGAATATTCAATTTGTCGGACAATAATTGCCAAAGTGCTTTTGCAATTTCTTCGTAGAATGCTTTTTCGTCTTGCTTTTTCATTGCCGCCTCTGCTGCTTTAAGGCGTTTTTTGGCAATTTTCAATGCCCGTTTATTCTTAACTCTTGCAATGTCTGCATTTTCTTTAATTTGTTTTCGTCGCAGCAGCACTACAAGTATTGCCAAAAGCAAAATAGCAAGGTAACTCAAAAAGAAATTCAGCGATGTGATATAATAATTTGTCTTGCGGTTAAACTTTTTAACCCTTTGCTTGATAAATCTGATGTCTTTACCCAGATATTTAATGTCTTCCTTGTGGAATGCAGTTGTTAACGGTCCGCTTTCTTCTCCTTCGCCTTTTTCTATGTTAAGCGTAATTTTGTCTGATGTAAGTGTTTTGTATTTCTTTTCGCTCAAGTCAAAATATGTGAACTTAACAGGAGGAATTTCAAACTTTCCTGCGTGACGCGGAATAAATACATACTCAAATGTCCTGCTTCCTATTGTACCCGATTCGGTATTGCGGATTTTCTGTGTTTCTTTCGGGTCGTAAGCCTCAAAGTCAGGCGGTAAATTTACCTTCGGAATATCGAACAAACGAAGGTTGCCTTTTCCTGAAATCGTTACCTTAAGGGTAATAGCATCATTAACCTTTGCGGTTGTCTTGTCAATAGACACATTAAGATTGAAATTGCCCACTCCGCCGTAAAAGTCTTCATCATCTGTCGGCGGCAAAGGTTTAACATTTATGGTAACAACAGGGCTTTTTATTTTTTTCTTCACCCTTTTGTAACCACCGCCCCAAAACGCCGAAAAGAAATCATCCGCGTTACTCCTGACACGCTTTCGCACCACACAAGTAATTTCAGCAGGTTCTATTTTCAATTTTCCCGATTTTTGCGGCGTAAGTATTGTTTTTTTAATCACACCCACATTATAAATTTTTCCGTGAACATTTTCGCGGTGCAATTGAATTTGATCGGGAGTCGGAATATCATCTGCCCAAAATCCTTTGAAATTCGGCAACTTAATATCGTCAAACCCAAGTAAATCTTCTCGTGTGTAAATCTTTATGGTAGCAGTTAATTGCTCGCCTGCGTAAACATTGGTTTTGTTAACAAGCACCCTGACAAAAAGATTGTCGTTGTTTGGAACGGCAGGTTCTATATTTTTTGATTGTGAATGATTGTTTCTTGCTTGTGCAGCCGATTGATCGCCAACCACTTCTATTGTTAAAGAATTGGAAGTTAGCTTTTTACCTTTTACCGTTATGGTTGCGGGCGGTATTGTAAACTTACCCGTTTTGTTGGCTTGAAGATAAAAGCTGTATGTATATTTTTCTTCCCTCGACACATTACCATTTATTATGCTGATACTGCTACTACTCGACATATTGGGACCTCCAAGCACTTCAAAGTCCTTAAAATCCGGGAATTGCGGATTTTTTCCCCGTGCAGTTACAGTATATCTGACTTCAAACGGTTCTCCTATGGAAACAACGCCGGGAGCACTTGCCCTGAATGTTACTTGTCCCCAAGCATTGCTCACGATTGCCGGTATCAAAACAGCCAATATGTAAATTACCTTTTTCATCTGTTTAATTTTTTATTTTTCGGTTATCTTTTCACCCACCTTAACCTTCCATATCTCATATTCTGAAATTAATAAAGACCTGAAACTATTGCGATTCCGAAAAAATATAGAACCTGAAACGATATAGATTCCGAAACAAAAGAGATACCGAAACAATAAGATTCTGAAACATTTAGATTTTGAAACAAGTTCAAAATGACGTTGTTCAGAATGACGTTTTCGGTATAACGTTGTTCAGAATGACATATTCAGGTTGACCTCTCGGAATGAGTTTTTCAGGTAAATACTTTTCAAAGAACATTCACAACTAACAACTAACCATTAACAATTAACAACTAAAAATCACCCCATTAACACATTATCCAAATTAGCACATTAACAC
>JALWKH010000336.1 GCA_026996635.1 Bacteroidales bacterium
AATGAGGCTATCCGTTACCTCGAGAAGATGATGAAAGAATATGCGGCTGAACTTAAATTCGAACAGGCACAGGAAATAAAAGAACGCATAGATATTCTCAGGAGGTTTCAAGCCAAGTCAACGGTGGTAAATCCTGCCATTCACAATGTGGATGTTTTTGCAATTGCCGATGACGAAGATGCCGCTTATGTGAATTATTTTAATGTGGTGAACGGTGCAATTATGCAAACTTACACGGCTGAGATAAAAAAGAAACTGAATGAAACCAAACAGGAACTTTTGCAATATGCAATCATTGATATTCGTGACAGGTTCGACAGTAAGTCAAAGGAGATACTTGTGCCTTTTAATGTTGATATTGATCTTGCAGGAGTAACTTTTACCGTGCCGAAAATAGGCGACAAAAAACATTTGCTTGATTTGGCGGAAAGAAACGCTCACTATTACAAGTTGGATAAGAAAAAGCAAAAACTTCTCAAGGAAGGTAAGTCAAAACAAAAATTATTGCTGGAGCAAGTGAAAGAAGACTTGAAAATGAACGAATTACCCGTGCACATAGAATGTTTTGACAATTCCAATATTCAAGGAACAAATCCCGTTGCATCGTGTGTTGTATTCAAAAACGGAAAGCCGAGCAAACAAGACTACCGCAAATTCAACATAAAAACCGTGGAGGGCCCGAATGATTTTGCTTCTATGGAAGAAATTGTGTACAGGCGTTATAAGCGGCTTCTTGAGGAGGGGCAGCCGTTGCCGCAACTAATTGTGATAGACGGAGGCAAAGGACAACTGAATGCAGCAATGAAAAGTTTGAAAAAGTTAGGGTTGGATGGAAAAATAAAGGTGATTGGTATTGCAAAGCGGCTTGAAGAAATTTTCTTTCCCGGACACAAATTGCCGTTGTATTTGGACAAGCGTTCGCCGACTTTGAGGTTGATTCAGCAAATCAGAGACGAGGCTCACAGGTTCGGTATAACATTTCACAGGGACAAGAGAAGTAAAAACTTTCTGGTGTCGGAACTTGACAAAATCACCGGGGTAGGACCTAAAACCAAAGAAAAATTATTAAAAGCGTTTAAAACGGTAGAGGCTGTAAAAGAGGCTGATTTTGAGTCTGTTGCCAAGGTTGTGGGTAAGAGCAAAGCGGAATTGATTTTGAATTTTTTCAAAAAAAATTGATTTCTGTTGCAACATTTTTAATTATTTTTGCGTTATAATAAACAGTGAAAAATAACCTTTAAAAAATTATTGCCTATCGAGCATAACTACCTTCTGTAAAATATTTTAGTTATTAACCTACTTAAATACAGGAGGTATTGTTATGCAATACATTTCAAAAACAAACGAAGAGCTTGTCAAATTATTCCAAGAAGGGGATAAAAAAGCATTTGAAGTCCTTTTGAATCGCTTAAAGGACGATGTTTTTAATTACATTTATTCACACATTAGGGATGAAGATGAGGCAAATGATATTTTTCAAGACACATTTTTGAAAGTTATCACTTCTTTGAAAAACTCGCACTATATAGAAGAAGGCAAGTTTAAAAATTGGGTGTTCAGAATTGCACATAATTTAATTATTGATTACTTCAGGCGAAACAATAAAATGGGGATTGTATCCGGTGACGGAGAGAATTTTAAACCTTTTGCTTATGCAAAATTTGCCGATAACAAAAACATAGAAACATTTATGATTTCAAAGCAAACAAAAAAGAAAGTAAAGGATTTGCTTAAGTATTTGCCTGAAGAACAAAGGGAAATTGTGATAATGAGGCATTTTGTAGGTATGAGTTTTAAAGAAATAGCGGAAGATTTGGGAATAAGTATAAATACTGCTCTAGGCCGAATGCGTTATGCTTTAATTAACTTGAGAAAAATTATAGAAAAATATCATATCGATTTATATGCATATTGATATGGTATGGAAACCCATAGCGAACAAATAAAAAAAGCGGGCCCAAAGCCCGCTTTTTTATTATATGTGATTGGGTGTTTACTCTTTTATAACCTTCTTGATGTATGTATCATCTCCGGCTTTCATTTTTAAATAATATGTCCCGGAAGGAATGTTTGAAATATCAATTTTAACTGTGTTTTCAGTTTTTGATGTCGGGCAAGCTATTGTTTTTATCAGCTTACCGTTACCTGAAAACAGTTGAAGCAAAACTTTGCTATTTTCATTCAATGTATAATCTATGGTTATTTGATTATGAGCCGGTACCGGATATATATTCCATTCGGCATTTCTAGATCCTAATATGTTTTCTATTTCAGTGATATCAGAAATTGGCGGGAATTCTATATAATCAACCCATGCAGCATCACTTCCGTCACTAGCACTGTAATCTTTTTCGTAGCTCCATGTTAATGTATGTTCTCCAACTTGCAAAGGAGTGGAGAATTGAGACCAATTTACTTCACCCGACCACTCGCCAAGTGAATTACCATCTACATAAAATTTTAGAAAATCATAATTGTTTTCCGATGAAACTTTGTAATAGAAACTCAAATCATCTTCCGATATAACATTAACTGTAATTATTAATTGAGATGTTTGATTATTTCCGATACTGCCGGAACGCATTGAATAGTCTCCTTCATAATATGTTGTATTGTCTCTATACCATGGTGCGGAACCGCCGGATGTCCAATTGAAAATTGAAGGATCGGTTTCCCAATCTTCCACTATTTGTCCAATTGCCAAAGCCCCTGAAAAAATAGTAGTGTAAGGAGCTGCATTCCATGTATATGTCAAATTTGCCACATCACCAACCTGTGCAGAAGTTGAAATATCTACGGAAAATGATGAAATACCTGATGAACCTGAGGCAACACTATTAATATTTACAGGAGAATTGTTAATTGATAGGTTTGCATAAGTGGTTGTTAATGTCCCTGAACCGTTTGGTGTGCTTGAATGCCCGGTGTTTTGGTTTGTGAAATTTAGAGTTATGCTTTCTCCGGGATCGGCATGTCCGTTTCCATTACCGTTTGAATCATCCACCGTAAAAGAAGGAATATTTAGTACGGGTGAATTTAGCAGTAATGTTAAATTATATGTCCATACCGAGTCGTTTGCATCTGTGAGTGTTAAAGTGAAGGTGGCAGGATGTTGATCCGGAATGGAATCAGCTACCAGGAATCTGAATGCATTATTATAAGTTAATTGAGTTCCTGCAGAAATGTTGCCGCAATTTTCGGTGTTGTCTGTAATTGTGATGTATTGATCTGTGGTAGAAAGTGTTGCGGTTACGTTGGAAGCATCTTGTTGCCCTACGTTTTTTAAGGTTATGTTTAAAAATATATCTTCGCCGTAGTCACATTCATTATTGTTGTTTCCAAGAGAGTCGTTTACCGAATTGCTTATTAACGAAACATATGCATCTTCGGCAGAAACAAAATAAAGCTTTCCTAAATAAGGTTTTTTGAATTGTTTTGTGACAACAATGTCGAATGTGTCGGGTTGTGTTGCAGAAGTAAAGCTTAATGTAACGCTTCCGGATGCACCCACAAGTTGTGCATCTAGTAATTGACCATGGTCGGATACAGCTACATATGCGTTTGGTTCTGTTGTAACCGTTAACGAATTTATGCCTACAGGTTGAATATTATTATACGACACCGATAGATCTTCTGGCATTCCCATATATATTGAGATAGAAGGATCTCCCATGCAGTGGTATATTTCCCAATAGTATGTTTCATTACTGCTGCCTGCTTCAGTTACTGCAAGATTTCCTGCATGTATAAGTTGGTCGGTTGTTTCGTACCATTCCGATTGGTCTTCTCCGTGGTCGTGGAAAACCCTGTCGTAAGCCCCTAGATGGGTGTCGTAAGATGGATTTGATGAAACTGTGGTTGCTCCAACTGCAAACCAGTAATCTTCATCCCACAGTGAATATTGGCTAGCTCCTATGTATGCTACACAGCCTTTATCCGGAGTATGAGTAATAACTTCTCCGAATGCATCAGATTCGTCAAATTTGTTTGATTGACAGCAATTTCCCATCATTACGCAATATTTATGTGCATTTTGCAATGCAAGGGCATCTGATTGGGTGAAACTTGGATCTGCCCAACCGTCAGAAGAACAGTGTGCTGTGTAATTTACAAATCCTGCACCACGGCTGACTTGTGCATGAATTGAATCTGCAGCTACTGCATCATCTGATGTGATAGGAGTGCCTGATCCATAAAGATATTCATAAACAGTTGTAAAATTATGAGAAGCATTTACATAATTATCGCTTGCATAGTTTATTTGACCATTCCCATAAGTTGATGCATTTGAGGCATCAACTCCGGCAACTAGTACTGAATTACCAAGGTAGGAATCGTCCGGCATTGTATATCTTTCGTATTCAAGTGTTTTGTCCAGATATGATTGTAGCTCTGTTGTATCTTCTGCAGACCACCTGCCGTAATACATGTCGGGATATATATCATTACTTCCATCGAAAGTACAATAGTACAAGTCTGTGTATTTGCTGTAATATCCGGCATCGCTGTAATATGCAGGTATTTGTCCAATATCACCTACTAATAGAACAAAAGTCGGTGCCGGATCTGTTGCAGTTGCACTAGTATATAAATTTTGCAGGTAATTATGTATTGCATCTGTAGTATTTCCTATGTCATCTGTTGTTACGAGTATTGTGTTAAAACCTTTTTGGTGTTTCCAGTATATGTATTGATCTAATTGATTTTCAAAAGCAGGGTCTGTAATTATTACCATTTTTATAGGATAAGATGTAATTTCATCTTTCGTAAGAACAGCTTTTTCTATTGAATTGTGATTTAACAATGTCTTTGAGAACAAAGAATTGTAGTATGGAGAATAAAACCTTTTGTAATCGTATGACAGTTGAGATTTGTCAAAATTAGAGAAGTTAATGTTAAAACTTATGTTTGTATAAACTATAAGTTTATTGGTAGCAGGATTGTAAGAAACCGGGGAAATGATAAGTCTTCCGAGAGTAATACCTCTCATTCTACCAAGTTTTTTAACACGAACGAGAGGATAACCTGTGAATTTATTTGCCGTGTAAGCAGCCTTATTGTATTCGAACGGTAAATCATCAGGATTAACATTTTTAGGAATTGAGGGTTGTGTCGGGATTAGCAGGTAATTTAAGCCTTCTTGATTCAAATCAATTACCGTACTGTCATAGCTTACGATTTTTATTGAAATATCTGCATTTCCCGGAATTTCTATAAGGCGATTAAAGACGGGAATCATCGGTTTCCCGATTTCCGAAAAATCTTTTACAAGTCCATTCCCTGTCAATTGTGTAAAGTCTCCATGTTTTGTCTTTACTTTAAATGCTTTTAAATCTTCTAAAGAAAAAATTCCGGACAGGTTGTTGATGTCAGATTTTATTACAGTAATAGTGTTTGTGCCTTTGCTTACCAGCCTTTTGTAATTGACCTGGGCCGAAAGCATTACGGAGAAAAATACTCCTAATGCTAAAAAATATATCCTTTTCATAACTAAAATTTTATTTAATACAAAAATAATAAGTAAATCGTTTGGTAGGATTTACTTGTTTAATAAAGACAAAAAAAATTGATAAATGGTTGTTTTTATTTTGTTAAGATAAGGCTGTTGTGAGCACTTACAGATCGAAAGTGATAGATTTTTTATTTTGTGAGGTGATTATAAAGAAAAAGCCTGCAAAACAGTTTTTAGTTTCACAGGCTTTTTATAAAAAAATTATAGAATTAGTAGCCGAGTTTTTCCGATAAACTAAGCATCCTTTTAATAGGTATATAAGCTTTTTCAATCAGTTTTTTGTCAAGGATTATTTCAGGTACTTCATATTTAAGTGTCAGGTAAAGTTTTTCCAGAGTGATTGTTTTCATAAATTCGCAGAATCCGCATGCACAAGTTGCACTACCCAATACATGGAAAATCTTATCGGGATTTTTCTTTTTCATTTGATATGTAATACCTTCTTCGGTTGCAACGATAAATTCTTTGTCTTCGCTTTCGGTTACATATTTCAGCAGTGCGGAAGTTGAACCTATAAAGTCTGCAACTAGTAAAATTTCTTTTGGAGATTCAGGGTGAGCAATAAGTTTTGCATTAGGATATTTTTCTTTCATATATTCAAAAGCATCTTTGTTGAATCCGTTGTGAACATGGCATGCCCCGTCCCAGATGATAAAATCTTCATCGGATTTATCAAGGAGGGATTTTACATAATAACCTAAATTGCGATCAGGTGTGAAAATAATTTTTTGTTCGGGAGGCAGTGTTTGTATCAATCGCAGTGCATTGGATGAAGTGCAAACCAGGTCAGTCATTGCCTTTATTTCGGCGGAAGTGTTAACATAAGAAATTACCATGTGTTCGGGATACTTTTCTTTGAGTTCCTTTAGCCCTTCGGGTGTGATAGAATCAGCCAATGAACAACCTGCATTCAGGTCGGGAAGCAATACTTTCTTGTCAGGAGATAAAATTTTTGCGGTTTCCGCCATAAAATGCACGCCTGCAAAAACAATCATATCAGCCTGTGTTTTAGCGGCTTCTTGAGATAGTTTGAGGCTGTCTCCGATAAAATCCGCTACATTCTGAACTTCGGGTCGTTGGTAAAAATGAGCGAGAATTACTGCATTTTTTTCTTTTTTCAGCTTCTCAATTTCTTTTACAAGGTCAAGACCTTTTATTTCATCGTCAATATCTATGATGTATCCTAGATTTTCTACTATTTGTGCTGCTCTTTCTTTTGTCATAACAGTAAATTTTAGCTTTTTAACTATCGGCAAACATACAAAAAAATATTTACCTGCCGGATAACAAGGTTAAGGTATTATTCCCATTCTATTGTTGCGGGTGGCTTGGAACTGATGTCGTAAACCACGCGGTTTATACCTTTTACCCTGTTTATTATGCGGTTCGATACTTCTGCAAGAAAATCGTAAGGCAACCTTGACCAGTCGGCTGTCATTCCGTCGGTGGAATTTACCGCCCTGAGTGCCACAACATTTTCATAAGTGCGCTCATCACCCATTACCCCGACACTTTTGATTGGCAAAAGTATGGTGGCAGCTTGCCAAACTTCATCGTAAAGATTAAATTCTTTGAGTGCCGAAATGAAAATGTCGTCGGCTTCTTGAAGGAGTTTTACCCTGTCTTTTGTAATAGGTCCAATAATTCTGATTGCCAAACCCGGTCCGGGAAAAGGATGGCGGTTCAAAATTACAGCGGGTATGTTCAATTCTTTGCCCACACGCCTAACTTCGTCCTTGAACAAAAGCCTGAGCGGTTCTACCACTTTTAAGTTCATTTTTTCTGGAAGTCCGCCTACATTGTGGTGTGATTTTATGGTTACCGAAGGCCCGTTTACCGAGACCGATTCAATTACATCGGGGTAAATTGTGCCTTGTCCGAGCCATTTTACATCTTTGATTTGCTTTGCTTCCCTTTCAAACACATCAATGAATGTGGCTCCGATAATTTTTCTTTTTTCTTCCGGATTTTCAACACCTTCCAATTTGCTTAAAAACTCTTCCGAAGCGTCAACTCCTTTTACATTGAGCCCCATTCCCTGATAAGAATCAAGTACTTGGTTGTATTCGTTTTTTCGCAGAAGTCCGGTATTAACAAAGATGCAATACAGGTTGCTGCCGATTGCTTTGTGCAAGAGCATTGCTGCGACGGTTGAGTCCACTCCACCTGAGAGACCGAGAACGACTTTGTCGTTGCCCAATTGTTTTTTCAGGTTTTCAATTGTGCTTTCTACAAATGATGCGGGAGTCCAATCCGGTTTTATTCCGCAAATATCTATGGCAAAGTTTTTCAGAATTTTTTGTCCTTCGGTAGAATGGAACACTTCGGGGTGGAATTGCAAGCCGTAAGTTTCTTCGTTTTCAATCTTGAATGCGGCAACATCGATGTTGTTTGTTTTGGCAATTACTTTTGCACTTTGTGCCGGTGTGATGATTGTGTCGGCGTGAGACATCCACACTTGGGAGTTTTGGCTTATGCCTTTGAAAATAGGTGAGGTTTCGTCTGTGATGATAAGTTCAGCTCTTCCGTATTCGCGGAATTTGGATTTATCTACCAGACCGCCGCGTTTTTGGGTAATGAGTTGTGCACCGTAGCAAATACCAAGAACGGGAAGTTCACCCATTTTTACCTTTGCAAAATCAATATCGGGTGCGTTTTCGTCTCTTACGGAGAAAGGACTGCCTGAAAGTATTACACCTTTTACCGTTTCGTCGGGTTCGGGAAAGTGGTTAAACGGATGTATTTCGCAGTAAACATTGAGTTCCCTTACCTTTCTTGCAATTAGTTGTGTGTATTGCGAGCCGAAATCAATGATTAAGATTTTGTCCATTTCAGTGTGTTTTAATTTTGTGCAAAAGTATATTTTTTAGTCAATAGGCAAGTGTAAATTCGGAGACAATTTAAAAGCATTAGATTAAACAAAGAGGCTGCCATTTTTCAACAGCCTCTTTGAAAAAGTTATTTTATTATGATTTTGCTATTGTAAACTTTATTATTTCCTGTAATTACAATTTCGTATATACCGGATGGGAGATTTTTGCGATTAATTTCTAATTTATCGGATTTGGTTTTTTTGTTATAAACTATTTTTCCATTTGAATCCATTAAAAGGATATTGAAAGTATTTCCTTGAGGATTGTAAATTTCTATAATGAGTTTAGTAGTAACAGGGTTAGGATAAATAGATACCGGTAAAAATACAGTTGTAGAACTAGAAAACTGTTGCATTTCGAAATTATCTACATTTGAAAAACTGTATTTAAAAGGACCAGCTGAACTTTTGTTAGTACCAGTCGGAACACAAGTGCTGTGAGGTGTTAAAACTACATAAGATAGATAACCTGCAGGAGGATAAATATCGTTATAATCGGTAAGGTCACCAGGTACAGAATCTATAAGTTGATAATAAGGTTGTGATGGGAGAGATTTCCTGTAAATGTAATATTTTTCTGGTAGAAAATTACCACTACCATCTTCATAATGAGTCCAATGCAAAGCAACTTCATTTTGGTTTGTTCCTTGATTTGCAGAGAGATACATAGTTTTATGATAATAGCTCAAAGGTGTATAATTCCCACATGTGTCAATCATGCATATTTTGTAAGAATGTGCATAGGCAGAAGGATTAGAGGTTGAATCTAGGTATTCCGTTAAATCTTCCCAATTTACAAATCCCACCTGTGAATATGTTGTAGATCCGGTCTTTTTGTATATTACAAATTCATTCATAATTTGGTTGTCAGGTCTTTCCCAGATAATTAGGCATTTACCTGTAGTTGTGTCAATTGTTACAATACAAATTTGTAAAGAGTCGTAAAAAATAGGAAATGTAAGAGAATCTACAGTGGAACAACCATAAGAATCAGTTATTGTTACTTTGTAATTTTGGTCACTGCAAAGTTGGATAGTTTGAGATATCGAATCGTTGCTCCATTGATAACTATATGGTTGAGTACCTCCCCACGCATAAACGGTTGCAGTTCCATTGCAAGCATTAAGACAATGTGAAGGTCCAATATAAGATATAGAATCTTGGATAGGGTCGGGTTGTGTTAATGTGGTGCTATTTGTTGCATTACAACCATTCATGTCAGTAATTGTTAGGTTATATACACCTGCTGTAAGACTATCAATAAAACTACTTGTTTGTCCAGTGTTCCAAGTGTATGTGTATGGGGGCATTCCGCCTGAAACATAGGCTTGAATGCTACCATTATTGTAGTTGTAACATGTTGGGTTTTCTGTGTTAAAGTATATTGAAATTGTATCGGATTCGGCAATAAATACAGAGTCAACCACGCTATTGTAATCGGTGGTAATTGTGACATAATACCAACCTGTACTTAAATTATCTATTGTTGAAGTTGTGTCTCCATTACTCCATAAGTAATTAGGAATAGTGTTTCCTATCCATTCAATTGTAGCACTTCCGTTATTCGTTCCAATACATGAAATGTGAGTATTTATATTATATTCTAATTTCACAGCCCAGTAATCATTATCCCCGTGATTGCCTGTAACATCTCCGTTGTTTTGAGAATCTGAATAACCGGCGACAACGAAACCGCCAGTTGAAGTTTGAACAATCGAATATGCATAATCATCTCCATATCCTCCTAAAGTTTTTTGCCATAGTATATTTCCTGCGGAATCAAGTTTTATAATCCAATAATCGTAATTTGATGTGTTCTGGTTTTGATGTTCTGCAATAACATCTCCGTCGTTAGAGTTTGAATACCCACTGATAAAGTATCCTCCATCTGATATTTGAACTATGGATGTAGCTATATCCATGTTACTGCCGCCATAAGATTTCTGCCATTGTATATTGCCAAAGCTATCTAATTTTATTATCCAATAATCTGAATTTCCATGGTTTTCCGTAACGTCTCCGTTTAGGGATCTTGAATTTCCGGCTATAATATACCCGCCGTCAAAAGTTTTGATAATTGAGTTTGCATTATCAATATCACCACCTCCCATCGTTTTCTGCCATTGTATATTACCAGAAAAATCTAGTTTTACTATCCAGCAATCACCCCATCCGTGCTGTCCGGTAACATCATTATCTTCAGAATATGAAAGGCCTGCGATGATACTTCCTCCATCTGCTGTTTGTATAATAGAATGAGCAATATCCTCTTTTGTCCCACCTAAAGACTTCTGCCATAGTATATTACCTAATGAATCAATTTTAACAATCCAGTAGTCATATAATGAAGTAGAGCCATGATGTCCAGTAACATCTCCATCATTTGAAGTTGATTTTCCAGCTATAATATATCCATTATCAGATGTTTCTGTGATAGAATAGGGGACATCATACTCACTGCCACCATAAGAATTTTCCCAGATTATATTACCGAGGCTATCTAATTTAACTATCCAGTAATCTGTGCCTCCATGATTTTCTGTTACATCTCCGTCATTAGAAAAAGAATACCCAGCCACAATGTATTGCCCATTTGAAGTTTGTTGAATAGAACTAGCCTTATCATCGTTACTACCTCCCATAGTTTTTTGCCATTGTATATTTCCGGAAGAATCTAATTTAACTATCCAGTAATCAGCATTCCCTTGGTTTCCTGTTACATTTCCATCATTAGAATAAGAATATCCTGCAATAATATAACCTCCATCACTAGTTTTGGCAATGTCACTTGCTATATCCTGAAAACTACCTCCATATGATTTTGCCCAATTGAATGTTTGTGAAAAAGCGGAAAAATTCACTAGTATTGAAATTAATATTGATAAAGTTTTCACTTTTTTCATAACTTAACATTTTTTTTTTGTTAAACTAAAAAAGGGACTTAATATTATAAATACACGCGTGTATGTATAAATAATATTGTTTTTTGTTTTTTAAAAGACTGACATAAATAAGAAACGTTGCGTGAAAATTTTTAAAAAATATTTTTGAGAAAGAAAAAAGGCTGTCTTTTTTAGACAGCCAGTAAAATTATTCCACTTCCAGAAGTTCCACATCAAAAATGAGTGTGGCTTTCGGTGGTATTGCACCGGGGTAACCTCTTTCTCCGTAGCCGAGTTGGTAAGGTATGATAAGCCTGAATTTTTCGCCTTCGTGCATAAGTAAGATTCCTTCGTCCCAACCTTTGATTACTTGGCCTACACCAACGGTAAATTCAAGAGGTTGGTCTCTTTTTACCGATGAATCAAATATTTTTCCGTCTTCGAAATATCCCGTGTAATGAACTTTTACCTTA
>JALWKH010000337.1 GCA_026996635.1 Bacteroidales bacterium
CGGAATAACTTGGCCAGAATTAAGTGTATCCCATACAAACTTCTTCATTTCTTCTTCTGTCGGAAGTTTGTCTCCCATCTTTTCTCTCACACCTTGTATCCATCTTAATACTTCTTGGTTTGCCAATCCGTGCAACGGACCTGCAAGACCGTCAAGCATAGCTGAGATTGCATAATAAGCATCAGAAAGTGCAGATGCTACCAAATGTCCTGTGTGTGCTGAAACATTACCGCTTTCATGGTCTGCGTGAATGATGAAATACATTCTTGCTACATCATCGTATGGTTTGTCAATACCTAACATATGTGCGAAGTTGCCACCGAAGTCAAGATTGTCGTCAGCAGGAATGTGAATGTCGCCTTTGTATTTCATTCTGTAAATGTAAGCGGCAAGCATAGGAAGTTTAGGGAGAAGGTTCAAAGCATCTTTAAGCATGTACTTCCATGCTTCCATTTTGTTAAAGCCTTCTTTGTAAAATTTAGCGAATTCAGATTCCCTTTGCATTGCAACAACTGCGGTAGCAAACATTGCCATAGGATGGCTATCCCTCGGCATAGCCCTCAATACATCAATTACATATTGCGGTAATTGTCTGTTTTGTTTGAAAATTTCTACAACTTCCAATACTTCTTCTTTTGTAGGAACTTCACCTGTAAGTAATAAATAAAACAATCCTTCTACATAAGGATATTCACTACCTTCAGGTTTCGGTAATTTTTCAAATACCTCAGGAAGAGTCATTCCTCTATATCTAATCCCTTCAAAGGGGTCGAGATATGAAATATCGGTCACAAGAGATTTAATGCCTCTCATACCGCCTATGATTTGGCGGATTTTTACTTCATCAACTTTTACATCGCCATATTCTTTCAGCAACTTTGTTGTTCTGGGGCGATGTTCTTCAATCTTTTGAGCTAATGTTTTGAACAATTTTGTGTTATCCATGGCTTTTAATATTTATTTTTTTGTAAAAATACACAATTTTTGAAACAACAAAATAATTCTAAAAAATATTTAGATATTTTGATAAAATTTTTTCAACAGCCCAATGGATAATAAATTTTTGTAACTTTGTGCAAAACCAGATAAATTATTGTAAAAATGGGACTTAATATTGTACAAAAGATTATTAAAGCACACTTGGTTGAAGGTGAAATGGTTGCCGGAAATACAATCGGCATTAGGATTGACCACACGTTAACACAAGATGCTACGGGTACCATGGCTTATTTGCATTTTCAAGCTATGGATTTACCTAAAGTTCAAACTGAATTGTCAGTTTCATATGTAGATCATAATACATTGCAGGCAGGTGGTCCTGAAAATGCAAACGACCATTTGTTTTTGCAAACCGTAGCTGCCAAATACGGTATTTATTACAGCAAAGCAGGTAACGGTATTTGTCACCAACTTAATGTGGAAAGATTTGCTATACCGGGTAAAACATTGCTCGGATCTGACTCACACACACCTACATCAGGTGGTATAGGTGCGTTGGCTATTGGTGCAGGAGGTATGGATGTGGCACTTGCAATGGCAGGCGAACCGTTCTATCTCACTATGCCAAAGGTTGTTAAAGTACATCTTACAGGTAAGCTTCAACCTTTTGTTTCGGCAAAAGATATCATACTTGAATTGCTCAGAAGACTTTCCGTTAAAGGTGGTGTAAAGAAAATTTTTGAATACGGAGGTCCGGGTGTTAAAGAATTGACAGTGCCCGAAAGAGCAACTATTACAAACATGGGTGCCGAACTCGGTGCTACTACTTCAATTTTCCCGAGCGACGAACAAACTTATCTCTTCATGAAAGCTGAAGACCGCGAATCTCAATGGAGAAGGTTGGAAGCTGATCCGGATGCTGAATACGATGAAATCGTTGAAATAAATCTTGACGAACTTGAACCGATGATTGCACTTCCTCACTCACCCGACAATGTGAAGAAAGTTAGGGAAGTAGCAGGAACAAAAGTTCATCAGGTTGCTATCGGTTCTTGTACCAATTCGTCGTACAGGGATTTGATGACTGTTGCCAAAATGTTTGAATATGCCAACAGGCCTGTTCATCCTATGGTAACAGCTGCAATCTCTCCGGGTAGTAAGCAAGTATTGCACATGATTACCAAAGAAGGTGCATACGATTTGCTTTTGGAAGCAGGTTTCCGTTTCCTTGAAAATGCTTGTGGTCCTTGTATCGGTATGGGATTTGCTCCTCCATCAGGCGGTGTTTCGGTAAGAACATTTAACCGTAACTTCTACGGAAGGAGTGGTACCAAAGATGCAGGTGTTTACCTTGCTTCTCCCGAAGTAGCAGCCGCAGCAGCTATGACAGGTGAAATTACCGATCCGAGAGACCTCGGTTTAGAACCTATTAGAGTGGTACTGCCTGAAAAATTTGAAATTGACGATTCAATGATTATTGCTCCTGCAGCATTCCCTGAAGAAGTAGAAGTGTTCAAAGCTCCTACAATTCAATATGTTGGCTATAAAGAACCGTTGGAAGACAGCATAAATGCAGAAGTGCTTCTCAAAGTAGAAGACAACATTACTACAGACCATATTATGCCTGCAGGTGCAAAAGTTCTTCCGCTCAGGTCAAACATACCTGCTATTTCTAAATTCGTTTACAGTATTATCGACGAAACTTTTGCCGACAGGGCATTGAAAGCAAAAGAAGAAAAAGGCGGTGGTGTGATTGTAGGTGGCGAAAACTACGGACAAGGTTCTTCAAGAGAACACGCAGCCATAGCTCCGATGTACCTCGGAATTAAAGCTGTGATTGTTAAATCGTTCTCA
>JALWKH010000338.1 GCA_026996635.1 Bacteroidales bacterium
AAATTATACCTTTGCAAACGAAATTTTAACAAAAAACTAAAAAAATGAAAAAAGTAAGATTAGCATTAATGGCAGTTGCAGTTTTCGGTTTTACAGCATTGTATTCTTGCAACGGTGGTGAAAACGCAAACAATACTGAAAACGCTGACTCAACACAAACTGAAGCAGTAGAAAATGAAGCAAACGAAGCTGTAGAAGAAGCTACTGAAGAAAACACTGAAGAAGTTGCTACTGATTCAACTGCAACAGAAGAAGTAGCTACTGATTCAACAGCTACTGAAAACACAGAAGCTACAGAAGCTACAGAAGAAACTAACGAAAATGCTGAATAATCGTTTTCGATTTTTTTAAAAAAAGACTGTCTTTCAAGGCAGTCTTTTTTTTTGCCATTTCTTGAACATTCAAAAATTTAATTATGAAAATACTCACCGTAATTGGAGCTAGACCTCAGTTTATTAAAGCTGCTGCAGTTTCCCGCGCAATAAAAAAATCAAAAAACATAAAAGAAATCATTGTTCATACCGGGCAGCACTTCGACAAAAATATGAGCGATATCTTTTTTGAAGAAATGTCTATCCCAAGACCTGATTTCAATTTAGAAATAAACAGCCTATCGCATGGTGCCATGACAGGCAGAATGCTTGAAGGACTGGAAAAAATTATTATGGACGAAAAACCGGACTTTGTGCTCGTTTACGGTGACACAAATTCTACAATTGCAGGTGCTTTGGCTGCAAAAAAATTGCACACAAAAGTAGCGCATGTAGAAGCCGGCTTGCGTTCATTCAATATGGATATGCCTGAAGAAATAAACAGAATCCTCACCGATAGAATTAGCGACATCCTATTTTGTCCTACCGACACGGCAGTAAAAAACCTGAAAAACGAAGGCTTTGACAATTTTCCCTCTAAAATTATAAAAAACGGCGATGTAATGTATGATGCCGCACTATTTTACAAAACCAAAGCAAGGAAGCCTGAAGTAAATTTACCTTCTAAATTTATTCTCGCCACAGTACACCGACAAGAGAACACTGATAACATAAACAGACTACAAAACATTTTTAAAGCCCTGGAAACTATTTCCGGAGAAACTACAGTAGTCTTGCCAATTCATCCACGCACAAGGAAAAAATTGGAATCGGCAAACATCACCCCCGCAAACATAATGCTGATTGACCCTGTAGGATATTTGGAAATGATTTGGCTGATAACCCACTCGGAACTGATAATGACAGACAGTGGCGGATTGCAAAAAGAAGCATTTTTCTTTGAAAAACCTTGCATTACATTGAGAGATGAAACCGAATGGGTAGAATTGGTTGACAACGGCTTTAACATTCTGGCAGGAGCCGACTACGACAAAATTATCGCTTCATACCGTAACTTTCTGGAAAACAAGCCGGTGTTCAACATAGAACTATACGGCAAAGGCAATGCCTCGGAAATTATTGTGGAAACACTACTAATGCAATAACTTTCTGATAACCTTCTCTATTCTTTCCAAATCTTCTTCCGTCATATTTGTGCCGCTTGGCAAACATATTCCGCTATTGAACAAGCTTTCTGACACACCGTTTACATATTTCGGTGCATCTTTGAATACCTGTTGCAAATGCATAGGTTTCCACAACGGGCGACTCTCAATATTATCTTCAGCAAGAGCCAATCTCAAATCTTCTGCCGAGAAGCCTGTTTTACTTTTATCAATAACCAAAGTGGTTAGCCAATAATTGGAAAAAAATTTATTTGAAGGTTCGGTCAAAAATTCAACACCATCCACACCGGCAAATATTTCACGGTACCATTTGTTTATCTTCCTCCTACCCTCAACCCTGCTTTCCAGCACTTTCAGCTGTCCACGGCCTATTCCTGCCACAACATTACTCATTCTGTAATTAAATCCTATCTGCGAATGTTGATAGTGTGGTGCATCATCACGTGCTTGCGTAGCCAAAAAACGCGCTTTTTTCATATCATCTTCACTCCCAATCAAAGCACCGCCACCGGATGTGGTTATTATTTTGTTCCCGTTAAATGACAATATCCCGTATTCGCCTAAAGTACCGCAATACTTACCGTTGTACTTACTCCCCAATGCTTCTGCTGCATCTTCAATCACAGTTATTTCATATCTTTCTGCAATTTCAAGAATTTCATCCATTTTTGCAGGCATTCCGTACAAATGCACAACAATAAGAGCTTTCGGCTTTTTCCCTTTTTTTATTCTATCTCTTATTGCCTCTTCCAACAATTCAGGCGACAGATTCCAAGTTTCAGGCTCACTGTCAATCAACACAGGTGTAGCACACAAATATGTTATGGGATTTACACTTGCGGAAAAAGTAAAAGAAGAAACCAACACCTCATCACCACTTTTTACTCCGGATAGAATCAATGCTAAATGTATGGACCCCGTACCAGAAGACAAAGCTGCCACAGCAGGAGCGCCTAAATACCGTTTTAATTCTTCTTCAAAACCATCTACATTTGGTCCCAGAGGAGCTATCCAATTTGCATCAAAAGCTTCCTTTACAAATTCTATTTCTTGACCACCCATGTGTGGTGACGATAAATAAATACGCTTTTTCATATCAACGGAATATCGTTTTGAAAATATATTTTATATCTAACCACAAATTATGATTGTAATAATAATCCAAATTTATTTTAACCTTATCGGGGAAAATTACTTTGTCGTTGTACTCTATAGGATTTTCAACCTTTGCAAGAATTTCTTCTTCATTGGCATATTTCAAAGACGCAGGCACGGTAATATCCGGCTTCAA
>JALWKH010000339.1 GCA_026996635.1 Bacteroidales bacterium
TTTGCGTAGGTTTTATAAACAATTACGCCGGCAGCATCGAAAATTGTTATAGTGTTTATTTTGCTATCGTTACCAACAATGATATATTCGGTGGCGGGATTGGGATAAATTTTTATTTGTTGTGTTTCTATTTCCGCAATATTAGATTGCACAATGTTAATCGCTGCAACTGCATCTAAATCAAAGCCTCCGGTTTCAAATTCCGTGGGGTAGGGGTCGTTTATTTTATGTCCTTGACTGTCAAGGCTGTATTTATCTGTCTTTACGCTTCCAATCACATCTGTGATGCGGATAAATTTTATGTTATTGACATCCACAAACGGTGTTTCGGGCAATTCCGCCAAGTCAAAAGGTGTGCCGTAAAGTACCCTGTATTTCCCTGCAAGATTGTGAATTTTTTCAGGATTCAAAGTTCCGAATGTCCCAACTTGTTCGCTTGTATCTGTCAGAGAGACGGAAGGAAACTTCGCCCAATGGATACTATCACTGCTTACTTCCACAAATGCAAGCTCCAAAAATTCATCGTTAAAAGCATTTTCAAAAACCGCAAAATCGTACCCTTCCCCGTCATAAACCGGGTAATCAAACGAAACTACCGCATACCCGCTGTCGCCAAGGCTTACAACCTTATTGTCCGCAGGTCCCAAGGCACAAGTGTCGCTGCCATAGGTAACTTTCCCGAGTGAAGTATCGTTAATGTTCTGCCAACCTCTTACAACACGGCAATGTGTTGCCCACGCTGCAATTATGCTGCTGTCTTTGTGTATGGCTGTACTTCCGGGCTGACCTGCTGCAGGAGCATATTGAGCCTCCACATTTATCGTAAATAAAAATAATATGCTTATTAAAAGAAATCTTACCATTTGCTTTGAAATAAGCCTCCGGCTTCCAAGTGCCGAAGGCTGTTGTCACTTTATTTTTTCAACACCTTAAAGGTATGAATTTTCCCCGATTTTTTTAACTTGATAATATAAACTCCTGAATTTAATTTGCTGAAATCTATTTTGTTATCGTTTGTTACGCTTGCTAATTGCACGCCGTTTACATCATAAACTTGTGCTCTGTCAAATCTTTCCGAAACAAATACATAATCCACTACAGGATTAGGATAAATATTGATTCCGGAGAAATTAAATTCCACAGTACCGTTGAAATCTTCCGACAAAGTCAGGTTATCCATACAAAAATATGCAGGTGTGTTCATTCCGTATTGTCCTGTATCGGATGAACTCAATGCAAAAGTAATGCTGTCCACCGTTCCGAGTGAGCTCAAATCAAACCAACGCCAATCTTTTACAATATAATCCGAATCATTATCTGCAAACCTGTAATCTGCCAAATAAAATTCAACTGTTCCGGTTTCACTTCCACTCAAATATCCGGTAACTGTAAGTTTAAACCAATCTGGATCGTTTCCGTCATCACCACCGAATTTTTTTGAATATGCATCGCCGTCACGCATACTTATGTAAGCATAAGTGTTGTTGGTGATGTAAAAACCTTCAATCACACTACCTCCATCGTAACCATTCAATTTAATGTAATTCGGTGAATATGCAGAAACATAAGCCAATGCAAAGATTTCAGACCCATCGGCACCTTTGCCTGCAGCCGTGCTGTATTGATTTGTGTAACCTGCTGTATTTGTGTCAGTTTTGTTTGAATAAGCAAATCCGATCCAGCTGCCCCAAGTTGTGTCATAATAATTTACAAAAAATACACCTTTGGTTTCGAAACCTCCCGACAAATCGGATCCGTTCCAAAATGTGTCGGGTTCCAAACTCAGGTCTTCAAAATCAATAACTGTCTGTGCTTGCAATGTTCCGAACATTGCCGCAAACAAAATTCCCAAAAATAATTTTCCTTTTTTCATAACTCTTGATTTTTATGGTTAAACAAAAATTTGATTTCAACAAAAAAATACCTCAACGGCATCGGCATATTTGGCATGTACTCGTAGTTTTCGTTTGTCAAGTTTTTTATTCCCGCTGTTAACTGAAGTGAGTTTGCAGGCTTGTAAAAAGCTGATAAATTCACCAAAAAAAATTCCGGCAATGATGACGAGTTATCGGTTGTGGTAAACCTTTTGCCGTAATACAAAGTGTTAAGCCTTAAACCGTTTTTATTCTTGTGGAAAATAATTAAATCTGTGTTGTTTTTGTGTATTGGGGTGAAAATTAAGCTATTGCCGTTCTCGTCTTTTGCCGATGTGAAAGTGTATGAATTTCGGAAAATTAGCCTGAATTTATCCGTAATTTTTTGTGAAACGGAAATTTTGGCAATAGTTGCAAATCTTCTTGTTTCTGCAATGTTTACAGGTGTCCAAAAGGTGCTACCTTCCGCAGGCTTCCACAATATTTCGTTTCTTGTAATCGTGAACACAGGAGTTAAAGTAAAATTGTAATTTTTTCCGACTTTAATGCTTAAGTGCGATGTCAAAACATTTTCGGGCTGCAAAGCGGGATTCCCTCCCGGACTCCAATACAAATCGTTGAATGTAGGGTAGCGGTCGGCTTTTGATACAAAAAATTCTATGGAACTAATTCGGGTAGGTTTATATTTTGCAAGTATTGAACCTTCAATAAATGTTGAGCCTCCGGATGTTGATGTTTTTATTCCGGGTGCAATTTTTATAAATAATTTCCCCTTGCCGTATATCAAATTTGTAAATGCTGAAAAAATACTTCTCTGGGGAGTAAAAGCGTAATTGTTGGTAACGGCTTTTTCATTTTTTAGGGAAAATATATTATTG
>JALWKH010000340.1 GCA_026996635.1 Bacteroidales bacterium
TTAAAATTATTTTTTTATCTGCCTTACAACATCAATCACAGTTCCGTCAACCCACTTAATAGCAGCCACTACCTTATCAGTAAATTCAGGCTTCTTTGGCTTTCCGCATATTTTTTCGGCTTCTTCTTTCAAATAATGAATATCCACAATAGGCAACCCGCTGTTCTTTGTTGCTTCTATCAAGTCAGTTCGTCTCGGATTGATGGCAATACCTCTTTCGGTTACAATGACATCTATAAGTTCGCCCGGACCTACCAATGTGGTAACTTCATCTACAATAACCGGTATCCTGTCCCTGAACAACGGAATAGGCAATATCACCGTCTTACCGAACAATGCGTTTTGCCAGCCTCCTATGCCGTGCAACAAGTATCCGTCGGAATGCGTAACCACATTTCCGTTAAAGTTTACATCCACTTCCGTAGCACCGAGAATAACTATATCTACCATACTTGCAAAATTGCCTTTGCTGTGGTAGTTGTAACTTGTAAACGGACTTGTCCAAACGTGATTAGGATTGTCACGCATCGACCTTACACCGTCCAAGTCAAATGTTTGACCGTCAAGAATATAATCAACTAAACCGTCTTCAAGCATCTTTACCATATACTTGTTGCTGCCACCCCGTGCAAACCTTGCCTTAATGCCTTCTTTACGCATTATTTGGTCAAAGTAATACGAAACCGCCAACGATGTACCGCCTGCTCCTGTTTGGAACGAAAATCCGTTTTTGATAAGTCCTGCAGCCTGACAAAATTTTGCAGTCAGTTCTGCCAAGTAAAGCCTATCCGGGCTCTTTGTTATCCTTGTGGTTCCCGACAAAATCTTTTCTGGTATACCGATTTTGTCCATTTGTACCACATAATCTACATAATTTCCGTGAATTTGCCACGGAATACACGGGAACTCTTGCAAGTTGTCTGTCACAACAATTACTTTTTCGGCATATTGCGAATCGGCAAGTGCAAATCCGAGCAAACCTGTTGCCGACTGACCGTATAACCCGTTGGCATTTCCGAACGGATCGGCACAACCTGCCGCTATTACCGCAATATCAATCTGTACTTCACCGTCTTGCACGGCTTGATACCTTCCGCCGTGTGACCTCAACACACCAACACCTTTCATATTACCTTCGGAAGTAAACCTTCCCAAAGGTCCGTTCATACTTCCTTCAATGTGGTGTATTGTTCCGTCTTTCAAATATTCGATTATCGGTTCGTGGCAAGGGAATGATGCCGACGGGAACCAAACAAGGTCTTTTACTCCGAGTTCTTTTGCTATTGCAAAAATTTGGTTGGCAACCAAGTCTCCGTTGCGGAAATGGTGGTGTGTGGAAATAACCATTCCGTCTCTCAACCCTGCTTTTATAAGTGCTTCTTTCAGGTCTTTTACCAGCTTATTGCCGTCATCGGGATAGTTTGCACAAGTCGGAATACTCGGACCGTGCTTTCTTCCTTCGGGTATATGTTTGCCTACACCTTTGAATGGTATTTGCGGCTTTCCGTTTATCTCTGTCGGCACAATTCTGCCTACTGCATTTTTTACAAATTCCATATCCGTCAGTTTTTATTTATTGTTGTTATTTAATTCTTCATCAAGCCAATTTTCTGCAAGCATACCGAATTGAACAGCAAGTTTTATCATCTTTTCGGCACGTTTAACCACAGGAGGATCAATCATTTTTGTTCCAAGCGAAATAACGCCTTTGCCTTCTTTTTTGGCTTTTTCGAATGCCACCATAATTTTTTTAGCCTTTTCAAGTTCGGCTTCTGCAGGCTTAAATCCTTCTTTGATTACGGCAATTTGTCTCGGGTGAATACAACCCATGCCTTCAAATCCTAGCGCCTTTGACCTCTTGACATTTTCAAGCAAGCCTTCCATATCGGCAACATCTGAAAATACTGAATCAATAGGTTGTATTCCTGCCGCCTTGCAAGCATTTACCATTCTCATTCGGGCATACAACGACTCGGTTCCTTCGTTAGTTCTTTGTACGCCTATATCTGCCGTGTAATCTTCAAGCCCTATTGCCATTGCCACCACATTAGGAGATGCTGTTGCAATTTCAAAAGCATTTTCCACTCCCAACGCACTTTCTAATATCGGCATATACCAAATGTTGTAGTCTATTCCGTGTTTTGCCTTAATTTCATTTATTTTGTTTTCAACTTCCAAAATCCTTTCTGCCGATTCCACTTTGGGAATAAGTATCATATTAACATTGTAAGGCACCACATATTCCAAATCTTCCAAACCCCGTTCGCCTTGGTTTATCCTTACCATTCTTTCGGCACCGTAAAAGTTTATAACACTAAGTGCATTTCTGACCAAAAATCTGGCTTCGTCTTTTTTGTCCGGTGCCACAGCGTCTTCGAGGTCAAGAATAATTCCGTCAGGCTTATGAATGCCCGCATTCAACATCAATTTAGGCGTATTACCCGGCAAATACAAGCGTGTAAACCTAAATCGGTCTTTTTCGGTTTGATATTTATTTTCTGGTAAAATTTCAAACAAATAATTTTTATCCGTGTCAATCAGTTTCTTTACCGCTGCCTCTATTCTTGCGGCAATAACAAACGGTAAAGCACCTGTATCTTCAATGGTTATTACGGCATCCGATATTCCGAAAAATTTCAGAATGTCAATCGCTTGATTGCGAATATCATCACCAAACAAGGCTTCAACCTTGCTTTTCAGATTAACGGTAATGCCGCCTTCGTTTTTAAGTTCCAGTG
>JALWKH010000341.1 GCA_026996635.1 Bacteroidales bacterium
AAATTAACCTTTTTTATGTTGATTGATAATTTGAGACAAGTTTTTGATTGAATAAAATAAAAAAGCCGCCCGAAGGCGGCTTGGAATAATTGTATTAGATTTTATTAGTGTTTTTTATCATTTTTTTTGTTTGAAGTTTTAGGTTTTATATTAGCCGGCATACCTGTTTTAGAACTGTTAGAACCGTCTTTTTTCTTTACCATACCGTGGAGTCTGAGGATAATTTGCGGATGTTCAGGATCATTTGTAATTACAGTAATGGTTTTGTATTGTTTATGTCCGCCTCTTCCTCTTGTGTTGAATTTAGCTTCGATGTAACTTTCTTTTCCTTTTTTGATTACTTTGTCACCAACGAGTGTTGCAGTACAACCGCAGCTTGCTTTAACTTTTCTGATTACCAAATCGCTTTTACCTGTGTTCTTGAATGGGAATTTGTGAATAACCAAGTCTCCGTCTGTTGCTTCACCGAAGTCATAATCAATGTGATCAAATTCAATCTTCGGAGCTTTTTTAGGATCTACATTTGAAAAATCTTCTACAATGTTTGCACTTACATTGAGCCTGTTTGTTGTTATTCTTTTTCCGTTGATTGTAATGTACATACGGTCAATTACATAACCCCAATCGTTTTTCTTTGCGGCATCATAGGTAACCACAATATGACCTTTTTTGTGTGGTTCAAGCTTTTCAGGTACAGCTTTTACAGTAAGGTGTTTAGGAACAAGTTGGAAACCTATGGTAATCGGTTCGTCGCTGTCGTTTATCACTTCCAAAGAATCTGTTTTGGTTTCGGTGTTTTTGATTTTCATCATTGCTATATGGTTGCTTCTTGCACGCAAAACACCGAATTTTTGAGGATAAAGATCTTTTAATGTTTTCTTCTTTGGAATTACTTCACCTTTAACTCTGAGGACAACCACAGAATTTACCGCATTGGAATTTACAGTAATGGTTTTTGTGAATTTACCGGGTCTGTGGCTGGCATTGTAAGTTGCTTTAATGTAACCTTTTCCGCCCGGAGGAATCGGTTCTTTTGTCCATTCGGGAACAGTACATCCGCAGCTGCTTCTTACCTTATTGATTATCAAAGGCTCGCCACCTGTGTTGGTAAATTCAAATGTGTGCGATACCTTACCCCTTTCTTCCGGGAATTTCCCGAAATCAAATTCCGTTTCTTTAAATGTAATTTTGGGTTTTTGGGTTTGTGCTTTCACCTTTGCCCACGGTGCAGCAATCATAATTGTTGCCGCCATCAAAATTGCTACTTT
Organism: Bacteroidales bacterium; assembly: GCA_026996635.1. GTDB lineage: Bacteria > Bacteroidota > Bacteroidia > Bacteroidales > JALTDM01 > JALTDM01. Next base: position 1,269 of record JALWKH010000341.1, read on the forward strand.
TAATGCTTTCATATCTGTGAATTTTTATGTGTTCTCACAATTTTCTTCAAAAGTAAAAATATTTAACCGTTTAATCATTGTTTTTTTACGGTTTTCTTAAAAAAATCTTTCGGTTTTATCAATCTGTCCACCAAATGTTCTTTTAATGTTACAAAATACGATTGGGGATTGTAGGTTGAATTTACTACATAATTAAGACTGTCTTTTTGATAAATTCTGATAGTAACAGGATTAAAGTTTTTCCCTTCATAGGTTACCGTGTAAACAGGGGCTTTTACGGGCTTGAAGTTGTCATCGAAATGAGAGTCCGAAAGCCAACCTATCATATTCATATATGAATCTACCTTGCTAAAGTCTGCAGTATCTTTTCCGTTGATAAACCAAGCAGAATCTTTTTTTACCAAATAATATCCCGAATCTTCCGGCATTGTAAAACTTATTTTCTTAACATCATTCTTAACTAATTTCAGTATCATTTGGTTGCGTAAGTTTTTGAAATTCCTGTTAAATGTGATTGAAAGCATACCTTTTACCAAATAAACATCGTCGGACGAACCTGTTCTTACAAACGTGTAAGGTGTGCCGTTTGTTCCCATTCCGTAAGCTGTTTGTGTCCTTTTGAATCTGAATTTGCCTATGTAATATTCGCGTATTGGATTGCCGTTTTGGTCAAAGAGTTTTACAATTGTGGCTGCGGAGTCGGTAAGTTCGTAGTCTTTCCACTTATCGGGACTCGTTGCCACTACACTTTCTATATTGAGATTAGCAAGTTCGGACAGCATACTTGCTACAGTGTTTATATCAGCAGGAGCTTGCATCGAGTCTTTTTTGACAATCCATTTATCTCCTTTCTTAATTACATATACGCCATCGGGTTCCGATTGTGACGAAATAAAGATTTTTGCAATTCGTGCCGTATCTTTTATTGCAAGCGATGTAGAATCAAAATTCTTTTCGGGTTTGTAATTTCCCAATTTTATTCCGGCATAAACCAAAACCAAAACTATCAAAATGCCGAGGTAAATCAGGTTTTGTTTATTTTTCATAGTTTCAAGTTTTTTGTTTGTTCTTTTGTTTTGTCACCTCCTCTGTGTCTCCCACTGAAACCTGTTCAGTGCAGGCTCTCAAGGGGAGAACTTCCTCCCTTGAGGGAGGATTAAGGAGGGTGATTTTAACATTTAATCTAATGCTAAATAATCATTTACCTTTGTGTTATAGCTACTTGTTATAATTATATCATTATCACATTCAATCATTAGCATATTAGCACATTAATTATAGTAATCTCCCATTCTTTTTATTCGCTTGATTTTATTTCTTTGAGATCTGAAAATACCGTATCCGATAATCAAAAGCAACGGTAATAAAAAGTTAAGATATTTAAGCAAAGTCTTGGTGCTGTCGTCCAATTCTTCGATAGGTCTTGAAGTAACGGCTTTTGTACGCAGACCTACCAATCCGGTATCATCC
>JALWKH010000342.1 GCA_026996635.1 Bacteroidales bacterium
AACCGAAGATAAAATATTGTAGATTATGGCGAAAAGACAAGCTTTGGGAAAAGGTTTGGGTGCGTTGATAGAAGGTGCCGCAAAGAAAGAAAATGAGGTAGTAGGTTTTATCAACGAAATACCTATCGAGGACATTAAAGCCAATCCTTACCAACCGCGTACCGAGTTTGACGAAGAGGCACTTATGGAACTTGCACAGTCTATTAAGGAACTTGGTGTTATACAACCCATTACCGTTATTAGGGACAAGGACGAAGAAGGTAAATATATTCTTATATCGGGTGAAAGGCGTTTTAGAGCTTCCAAGTTGGCGGGACTTTCAAAAATTCCTGCATACATAAAGCCTGCCGCAGAAGATAAGGAAATGCTGGAAATGGCATTGGTTGAAAATATTCAGAGGGAAGATCTGGATGCTATTTCCGTTGCCATTGGTTACAACAGGCTTTTGGACGAATACAATCTTACGCAAGAAGAGTTAAGTAAAAGGGTCGGCAAAAAAAGAGCCACCATAGCGAATTATTTGCGTTTGTTAAACCTTCCGGCAGAGATTCAAATTGCTGTTAAGAATAAGTTGATTACTATGGGGCATGCGCGGGCTTTGCTCAGCATATCCGAAGCCGAAAAGCAGTTGGAAGTGTTTAAAATGATTATTGATGAAGGTATTTCGGTGAGGGAAGTGGAACGTATAGCAAAAGAATTGGCAGAAGGTAACAAGCCCGTTATTGAAGAAAAGCCTCAAACTGCTAAAAAAACTAAAAAAGAAAAAGAAGAATTTTTCAAAGAATTACAAGATTCATTGTCGAAATTTCTGGGTTATAATGTGAAAATCAAGCAGAATAAAAACGGAAAGGGAAAATTGGAAATTTCATTCGGCAATGAAGAAGAACTTATTAAACTGATGGAACTTTTTGACAGGTTAAAAGCCGAATAATGCGCTTTAAAGTTACTATATTGCTGTTTGTTTTACCGTTTTTGTCATTTTCGCAAGAGGAGGATACGATTCAATATAAGCCTGCTCATTCGCCTACCAAAGCCAGCATAATGTCGGCAATTTTGCCGGGATCAGGACAGGTTTACAACAAAAAATATTGGAAAGTACCCGTAATTTATGCAGTTGGCGGATATTTGGGATATGCCGTGTGGTACAACAACAAGGAATATCAAAGGTTTAAAGAAGCATACAGGGCTGTAGCGGACGACGACCCGAATACTGTTGATGAGTTTAACGGGCAAGTACCTGCCGAACAATTGAAATATGTTAAAGACCAATACAGACGACAGCGTGATTTCAGCTTTATGGCTCTTTCGGTGTGGTATGTGCTGAATATTGTAGATGCAAGTGTAGATGCCAATCTGTATGATTTTGATATTAGTGATGATTTGAGTTTAAAACTTTTTGACAAAGGAAATGTTTTTACTTTGAGTTATAAAATAAAGTAGGTTGTGTAAAAATGCAATTTTCCGCAAAATAAAAAAGCCTCCCGTTTTGAGAGGCTTTTTTTATGGTTGAAAGGGTTGGTTTACCCTACCAATTCTTTAACTTTTTCGGCAGCTTCTGCCAATGTAGTTGCAGAGTAGATTTTAAGACCTGATTCGTCGATGATTTTCTTTCCTTCTTCGGCATTTGTTCCTTGAAGCCTTACCACTATAGGTACATTTATTTCGCCAATGGCTTTGTATGCATTAACAATACCGTTTGCAACCCTGTCGCCTCTAACAATACCGCCGAAGATGTTAACTAGTATTGCTTTTACATTAGGATCTTTAAGGATGATTCTGAACCCTGCTTCTACTGTTTCGGCATTTGCTCCACCGCCAACATCAAGGAAGTTTGCAGGTAGTCCGCCGTAAAGTTTGATTATATCCATAGTAGCCATTGCGAGACCTGCACCGTTTACCATACAACCTACATTTCCGTCAAGTTTAACAAAGTTAAGGTTGTATTTGCTTGCTTCAACTTCTGCAGGATCTTCTTCGGTAATATCCCTCATTTCAGCATAATCTTTGTGACGGAAGAGGGCATTATCATCAATTTTTACTTTTGAGTCCGCTGCAAAAATCAAGTCGTCTGAAGTCTTGATTACAGGATTTATTTCGAACAATGAAGCATCACTTTTTTCGTAAGCATTGTAAAGTGCAGTTACGAATTTTGTCATTTCCTTGAATGCTTTTCCGCTTAGGCCGAGGTTGAAAGCAATTTTTCTTGCTTGGAAAGGCACTATTCCTACTTTCGGGTCAATTTCTTCTTTGAAAATGAGGTGTGGAGTTTCTTCAGCTACTTTTTCTATTTCCATACCACCTTCGGTAGAGTACATAATAATGTTTCTACCTGTTTGCCTGTTGAGCAATACGCTCATATAGAATTCTTTTATTTCTGAAGGTCCTGGGTAATAAATACCTTGTTCAACCAATACTTTGCTTACTTTTTTGCCTTTTTCGCCTGTTTGAACGGTTACAAGTGTGCCGCCAAGGATGTTTTTTGCAGCTTCTTTCACTTCGTCAAGGCTTTTGGCTATGATTACACCGTGTGCGCCTGTTTCTTTTATTGTTCCTTTACCGCGACCGCCTGCATGTATTTGAGCTTTGACCGCCCAAACATCGGTTCCGGTGTTTTCTTGTATTTTTTTTGCAATTTCTACAGCTTCTTCAGGTGTGAATGCTACACCGCCTTCGGGTACTGATACGCCGAATTGTCTTAAAATAGACTTACCTTGGTATTCATGTAAAT
>JALWKH010000343.1 GCA_026996635.1 Bacteroidales bacterium
ATACGAGTTATAATACTTCCGTCACAAGGGTTATTTTCAATACAATAGATAACTCTACCGGGAAAACAAATGCATATGAAGATTACACTTATATTTCTACCCAAGTTAATATTGGCAGTACTTATTTGCTTACTGTAAATGTGAATACCGATGGAGGTTATACTGTATATGCCAAAGTGTGGATAGATTGGAATGGGGATGGTGATTTTGCTGATGCCGGTGAAGAATATGATATGGGTAGTGCTACAGGTGTGTCGGATGGTCCAACTTCAAATTCGCCACTTTCCGTAACTGTTCCGACAAGTGCTACTCCGGGAACAACCAGAATGAGGGTTGCAGCAAGGTACAATACATCTCCGGGACCTTGTGAAACAGGATATGATGGAGAAGTAGAGGATTATAGTATTGTTATACCTGCACTACCGATATTTCATAATTCCTCTTCAAATGCTACACCTGTTTTTTTTGACAATATAAGATCGGCTTCCACTCCGGTTTTTGCCATTTCTTGTTCTACAGATTTTAATTCTTTACAGTTGGAAATCAACACCTTACCTGATTTTAGCGGCACAACATATACGCAGACTTTTTCGGGGTCTTTTAATGCGAGTAATATTTACGATTTTGTTTGTGATAATTTATCTCCCTCCTTGCCGTCTCCCAATGGAGAAGTATATTATGTGCGTGCCAGAATTTCAAATGACGGGGGGAATACTTGGGGAGATTGGAGTACACAAAATTGGAGTTTTACGCGGGATAATACATTGTTCGGTTGGTATCAAACGGAAAATGCTCAATTTGTTGAAGGTAATTATACCGGACATTTTATTTATGTGACAGGTAATAACGATCTTGTCGATTACATTTATATGGAAATAGGAAGTTTTGATTTGCGTGCTACAACAAGTGGGGTGAAAGAATGTTCTGATTGGTATCCGTCTTCCAGTGTTGATTACATGACTATAGGATATCAGGATGGGAATTGTGATGGGAATATTTATACAGGTACCAGGTTTACCAATGTTTTGATTCCACAAGGTGCAAATATTCTGTCTGCAACTTATTATTTATGGGAAAGTGACCAATGTCCTACAACGGATCCCAATAATACGATTAATACAATTGTTAAGGCTGAAGATGTTGATAATGCTTCATTATTGTCGAGTTCTATCGATTCGTATACAATGACATCGAGTTCTTATTCTTGGAGCTGGTATTATACAGCGACACCTGATGTAGAGCATTCTTTGTCATTGCCGGATGTGATTCAAGAGGTTATAGACAGAAGCGGTTGGGTAGAAGGAAATGCGCTGACAATAAGAACAGAAAGTGTGCCGGGTGAATATGATAACGGTTGTGTTTGGCAATCCAGTCATTCACCCACTACTTATATACCCAGGTTACAAGGAACATTTACTGACTTTGAAAATTATTGGATGAGTGCACCGATAAGTTTTGATGCATTCGGTTGTGCTCCCGGCTATCAAAATCTATATTGGGATGCAGACGAAACTTACGGAACAGTAAAAATTCAATTGTACTATGACAATAACGGTAATCCTACAATTATACCTGATGCCGACTTGCCGGGTAATTCGTCAGGATTTAGTACATCTCCCGTTGATATCAGCTCATTGAATACTGACGTGTATGGAACATTGTATATTCGTGCTATTTTGAGATATAACAGTGCCAATGCAAATGAAACACCAAAATTAAATTCCTGGGGCATTACTGCCGATCCTGTAGCTTCTGTTGATGCAGGAAATGATCAAACAATTTGTCCGGGTTCATCAGCCACATTAAATGCTACCGGGTGCGGATTATACCACTGGAGTACGGGTGATTATGGTGCTTCAATAACTGTGTCTCCTGCTACATCTACAACTTATTATGTTACTGCAACAACTACTGATGGTGATGTTGCAATTGATTCGGTAAGAGTTAATATTTCTCCGTCTGTTTCCATTACAGCTTCAGATAATGCAATTTGCGAAGGCGAACAAGTAACTTTAACCGCAAATAACGGTTCGAACTATACTTGGTCTGCGTCGCCTGCCGATAATTCTTTGACAGGACAGGAAAACAACCAAACTATAAATGTTACACCGACAACTACAACAACATATACCGTAACCGAAAGTGCTTGCGGTACATCAAGTTCAATTGATATTACGGTTCATCCGAGACCGACTGTTACAGCAAGCAGTAATTCTCCTGTATGTTATGGTGATGATTTGAACCTGACTTCTTCTTTGTCCGGTATGCAACAATACGAGTGGACCGGACCTGCGTCTTTCACAAGTAATGTGCAAAATCCTGTAGTAACGGATGTTACAAGTGCTAATGCTGGAACTTATACCGTAATTGTTACAGATGCAAACGGATGTAAAGATACTGCCGAAACCACTGCTGAGGTAACAGTACTTCCGTTGGATGTGTCTTCAAATTCTCCCGTTTGCGAAGGAGATACAATATATTTATATGAAAACACCAACCCGACTTCTTATTCTTACCAGTGGAACGGACCGGACGGATTTTCATCAAATCAACAGAATACATTTGTAAGTAATGCAACACAAAGCAATGAAGGTTATTATGTTTGTACTGTAAGCGGAAACGGTTGTTCGAGAAGCGACAGTGTATTGGTAGATGTATTACCATTACCTGATTTGATAGTGCAAGCTACGGATTCATCTATTTGTTTGGGAGATTCTACTA
>JALWKH010000344.1 GCA_026996635.1 Bacteroidales bacterium
TTGAGAAAAAAATAATAAAAAAAGAACGAATAACGGTATAATTTTTTTCATAACGGCTTTTTATTTTTTTACCGAAATAAATATACAACTTTTTGTTTAATTGTAATGGGAATTGATTTAAAAATTAAGTTAAAGGTTTAAGATATAAGCTTTTTCAGGTACTTCCCGGTAATTGAAGCAGGATTTGATGCAATGTCTTCAGGTGTGCCTTCTGCCACAAGTTGTCCGCCGTGTATGCCGCCACCCGGACCTAAATCTATTACCCAATCGGCAGATTTTATTATGTCTAGATTGTGCTCAATTACGATTATTGTATTACCGTGATCTACAATGTAATTTATTACTTTCAGCAGTATTTGTATGTCTTCGAAATGAAGTCCTGTAGTAGGTTCGTCAAGTATGTAAAGGGTTTTACCGGTTGCTTTTTTCGACAGTTCGGCAGCGAGTTTTACCCTTTGTGCTTCACCGCCTGACAATGTAAGGGAAGATTGTCCTAATTGCAAATAGCCTAGCCCGACATCTTGCAATACTTTAAGTTTATTGTAAATGGAAGGAATGTTTTCGAACACTTCGAGGGCTTTGTTTACTGTCATATTCAGCACATCGTTTATGTTGTAGCCGTGGTATGTGACTTTAAGCGTTTCGTCGTTATACCTTTTGCCGCGGCATACGGGACAAGTTACATAAACATCGGGCAAAAAGTTCATTTCAATGGTTTTGGTGCCGGTACCTTTGCATTCTTCACACCTGCCGCCTTTTACATTGAATGAAAAACGGTTTGGTTTGAATCCACGGATTTTGGCTTCCGGGAGTGATGCAAAGAGATTGCGTATATCGGTAAATACTCCTATGTAGGTTGCGGGATTTGACCGCGGCGAGTGTCCTATGGGGGATTGATCGACATTTATCACTTTGTTTATATGTTCGAGCCCTTCAATTTTGTCATATTCAAGCGGGAATGCCCGCGATTTATAAAGATGTTTTTTCAAGGCGGGATACAATGTTTCGTTGATGAGCGAAGATTTACCGCTGCCGCTGACACCCGTAACGGCAATGAATTTTCCGAGTGGAATTCTTACATTGATGTTTTTAAGGTTGTGTCCTTTGGCACCGATTATTTTTATTTCTTTTCCGTTGCCTTCCCTTCGTGTTTCAGGAACGGGGATTTGTTTTTTCCCGTTTAGGTATTGTGCTGTTGTTGTGCCGGTTTTCAGGAAGTCCTTTGTGGGTAGTGCGGCAAGTATTTCGCCGCCGTGTTTCCCTGCACCCGGACCTATGTCAATGATGTAGTCTGCGTTACGCATTATTTCTTCGTCGTGCTCCACTACGATAATTGTGTTTTTCAGGTCGCGAAGGCTTTTCAGCGAATTTATAAGCCTTTCGTTGTCTTGCTGGTGCAAACCTATGCTTGGTTCGTCAAAGATGTAGAGCACATTTACAAGTTGCGATCCTATTTGTGTTGCAAGTCTGATTCGTTGGCTTTCGCCTCCCGATAGCGAGTATGAGGGGCGATTTAGTGACAAATAACCGAGGCCGACATCAAGAAGGAATTTTATACGCTTCTTTATTTCTTTCAGTGTGTCTCTTGCTATTTTTTGTTCGGCGGGAGTTAGTTTTCCGGGTAATTTTTCTGTCCATTCGTACAGTTTTTCCAAATCCATATTTGCAATGTCTGCTATGGACTTTCCGTCTATTTTGAAGTGGAGGCTTTCTTTTTTCAGCCTGCTTCCGTTGCAAACAGGGCAAGTTTTCTTTACAAAAAATTCTTCAATGAAAAGTTTTTTGCGGCTACCGGAATATTTGTCCAAGTTGTTTTCTATGTATGGAATTACGCCGTCAAATGACAAATAGTAAGAAGAGATGCCGATAGGGGTATTTGTTAGTTTTACGGGTTCGGGAGATCCGTAAAGAATTATATCTATAGCCTCTTCGGGAATGTCTTTTACCGGTGTGTCAAGTGTAAAGCCGTATTTTTTGCCTATGGCTTCAATTTGTAAGAAAATGAGTGAGTTTGAAAACTTACCGAGTGGTTTTATGGCACCTTTTCTTATGGACAAGTTTTTATCGGGAATAATTTTGTCCAAATCGGCTTCTATCACATAACCTATACCGTGGCACTTGGGACAAGAACCTTGAGGCGAATTGAAAGAAAAACTGTATGGAGCGGGTTCGTCGTAAGAAATGCCTGTGTCGGGACAAACATACTTTTTGCTGAAATATTCTCCGTCTTTTTGTCCGTCTTCTACTACCATCAATGTGTCTTTGCCTTGCTTCAGGGCGGTTTTTATCGATTCTTTTATCCTTTTAGCGTTTTCTTCTTTTATCCTGATTTTGTCTATAACAAGTTCTATGAAGTGGGTTCTGTAGCGGTCAACTTGAAAGTTTCTTGATATTTCTTTTATTTCACCGTCCACACGGGCGTACAAGTAACCGTTTGACAGAAAGCGGGAAAATAATTCTTTGTAGTGTCCTTTCCTTCCACGCACATAAGGTGCAAGCAAGAAAACTTTTTTGCCGTTGTATTTTTTCAATATCAGGTTAAAGATGTCATCATCGGTGTATCTTATCATTTCTTTGCCTGTGGTATAGGAGTAAGCCCTGCCGATGCGGGCATAGAGCAGGCGGAAAAAGTCGTAAATTTCAGTAATGGTGCCTACTGTGGACCGTGGATTTTTGGATACGGTTTTTTGTTCAATGGCAATAACCGGACTTAATCCTTCGATGATATCTACATCGGGCCTTTTGTATGAACCGAGGAAATTGCGTGCATAAGCCGAAAAGGTTTCTATATAGCGGCGTTGTCCTTCGGCGTTTATTGTGTCAAAAGCCAGAGATGATTTACCGCTGCCGCTAACGCCTGTTATTACGGTAAATTTATGATGTGGAATTTCTACATTTATATTCTTCAGGTTGTGTTCCCTTGCTCCGATTATCTTAATATAAGATTGCTTTTGCTTCATATCAATTCATCAACAGGCTGTCTTTGGTTAATGAAAGTGAATCGGATGCAACGGTGTTGATTTCCGCGTTAGAAGACGAAGACGTTGTCGTGTCGTTGCTGTTTATCTTGATTTGTCGGTGCTTGTTTTCGGCGAAAAACATTCTGGTCTTAGGAATTTTTATTTCATAACCTATGCTGTCGGTTACAATGAGCTTGTCTGAAATAAGCCACGGATTCAGGTCTTTGAGCACTTTCAAGTTTGTACCCATTTGGTGTGCAAAAGCAGATAAATCTTGAATGGACGAATCAACTTTTACGATTTTGTAAGCAGGGTAGTGGTATAAGTCTTTTTTACGGAAGTGAAATCCGAACTTTTCGGGGTTTTCAAGAATGTATTTTATTGCTAACACACGGTAAACATATCTTGCGGTTTCTTTGTTGAGGTGTAGGTTGTAGTAAGATGTTTCGCCTTGTTTTTCCATTGATTTTTTCAATGCACCCATTCCTACATTGTACGACGCTGCAGCAAGAGTCCAGTTGTCAAAAACCTTGTAGGCATCTTTCAGGTATTTGCAAGCCGCTTCGGTTGATTTTTCAAGGTTGTAACGCTCATCTACATACTTGTTAATGCGCAATCCGTATTTTTTTGCGGTTGGTTCCAACAGTTGCCAATAACCTTTTGCTCCTGCAGGTGAAACGGCATTGGTAAGGCCGCTTTCGGCAAGTGCAAGGTATTTAAAATCATCGGGCACACCGTTTTTTTTCAAGATTTTTTCAATTATGGGAAAATACTTGTTTGCCCTTTTTATGAAAAGCATTGTTTGGGATTGCCAATAAGTATTTACCAAAAATTCACGGTCGAGGCTTTCAAACACATCGTAGTATTCGAGAGGTACTTCTTCGCCTGCAAACACTAATTTATCCGGTAACGGAACTGCATAAATAGAGTAGTTTTCGTTAAATTCTTTCTTAAACTCCTTATCGTCTGTACTGAGGTCGGTTTTGGCGAAAACTATGTATTTCCACACTATCCCTATCAGAAGAATAATTACTACGGATAATGCAAATTTGAATATAAATTCCAGTGAATTAAGCATTTTTGCTTTCATTGTGTTTAATTTTTGTGTTAATGTAAAGAGAAAGAAAAACAACCAGGACGAATGCCAATAGCAAAAAGCGTGCAAAATTGCTTGGTGTCCACATTTTTGTCAGAATAGCAACCGAAATTGCCGTTGAAAAGAACGATATGATTAAGAAAATTATTGCAACCGTTTGTTCTGTTAAACCTGCATAGACCAAATTATGAGTGGTGTGGTTTCTATCTCCTTTAAAAGGCGAAACACCCTTGAGCAGTCTGTTTATCGTAACTGTTGTTGTGTCCGTCAGCGGCAGAATGAACATAAGTGCTATTGCCAAAACAGTGTCAATTTTGCTGACACTGGGTGCAAAATTATGATTCCACACGAAAAAGATTCCGGATCCTGCCAATAAAGCTCCGAGAAATTGGCTGCCATTGTCTCCCATATACATTTTGGAAGGATGCCAATTTACATTAAGGAATGCTATTAGTGCCGGTAACACTACGTATGGGATTATGCCATATTCAAAATTTCCCGTTATTATGGAAATAAATGTAATGCCTGCGATAATGGTAAGTGAAACGGATGTTGTTATGGCGTCCATATTGTCGAGCATATTTATGGAATTCATTATGCCAACTACCCAAATAATGGTTGTAAAATAATTAAGCCATTGATTTTCAAAAAAGTGTATGTAATACCCTGAAAAAATAAAACTTAATGAAATAATGAATTGTACGATGAATTTAAAATAAGGGCTGGTGTTCAACAGGTCGTCGGCAAGTCCCATAATAAATCCGGCCGTAACAGAAAAAAACAAGACAATGTTAAATACATTGAAAAAATCATATTCGTCTGATAACCAAGCTACGGAAACAAAAAGTCCCGTGAGCATAACAAAATAAAAAGTAACACCCCCGAGTATCGGTTTTGACTGTGAAGCCCAGCGGGGAAGCGATGTTATTTGTTTTTTCAGTCCGATTTTATTGGACCTTTTGTAAAGAAATTGGCTAACCAGATACCCAATTATAAAAAGTAATATGAAAATGACTGTTTCGGGAAGCATATTTCCAAATAAAAATACTGCCTAAAAAAGCCGGTACGACTTTAATAGACAGTAAATTAAAGGATAAATTATTACAGGAAGGTATTATTTAACAGTATATTCGTCGGAAACTGTTAGTCTTTTCCTTCCTTTAGCTCTTCTACGTGCCAATACTTTTCTTCCGTTCTTGGTAGCCATTCTCGATCTGAAACCGTGTTTATTTTTTCTTTTCCTGTTTGACGGTTGAAATGTCCTTTTCATATCTCAAAAATTTGGAAGTGCAAAGATAATACTTTTTCGTTTTATCGATTTATTTTCTAAAAAAGTTTTTTGGTAAAATAAAAAAGCACCTCCCGGGTTCGGAGGTGCTTTGTATGAAGATTAGTACCGGTTTCGCTTGGTGTAATGTGTGTGTAGTAATTTATGTGATTTTTCGCCGAGAGGTTTTTTCAGGAACTCTTCGTAAACCTGTTTGATTTCCGGATTTTCGTGTGATTTGCGGATAGGTTTGCCGGCATCTTCCCTGTAAATAGCCTCAATACGCTTCATTCTTATTTCGTCGTTAGTCGGTATTGGTTGTCCTCCGCCTCCTATACAACCGCCGGGACAAGCCATAATTTCAACAAACAAATACGGAGACTTACCTTCTTTTATTTGATCCATTATTTTTCTTGCATTTCTAAGCCCGTGTGCTACGGCTACTTTAACTTCTGCCCCTTCCAAGAATGAATATTCGGACTTGCAGTTTTCAAATTTTATTGTAGCTTCCTTTACACCATCAAGACCTCTTACCGGTTGTATATCCAAATGACGGAACGGTACTTCTCGACCTGTTATAATTTCATAAACCGTACGAAGGGCAGCTTCCATTACGCCACCAGTTGCACCGAATATAACACCTGCTCCGGAACTTTCACCCATGATGGAATCAAAGTCTTCTTCGGGAAGTTTTGTCAGGTCAATGCCTGCTTGTTTTATCATTTTTGCCAGCTCGCGAGTAGTGAGACCTGCATCAATGTCTTGATAACCACTTGATTTCATTTCGGGGCGGTTGGCTTCAAACTTTTTGGCAGTACAAGGCATGATTGATACCGACACAATTTTTGCCGGGTCAATGCCTTTCTTTTCGGCATAATATGTTTTTGCCAGTGCACCGAACATTTGTTGAGGTGATTTACATGTAGAAAGGTGGTCAAGCAAATCGGGGTACATATGTTCAATAAATTTTACCCAACCTGGAGAGCAAGATGTAATCATTGGCAATGCAACTTCTTCTCCGTCAACGAATTTCTTTTTCAGCCTTTGGATAAATTCATTCCCTTCTTCTATAATAGTTAGGTCGGCTGCAAAATCCGTATCAAGTACGGAATCGAATCCCAGTCTTCTGAGTGCTGCTGCCATTTGTCCGGTAACAATAGTTCCGGGTTCAAGTCCGAACGGTTCCCCGAGTGCTACTCTAACCGAAGGAGCCGTATTTACAACTACGTGTTTGTCGGGATCTTCTATGGCTTCCCATATTTCGTCGTAGTATGTCCGTTCGGTAAGTGCACCTGTTGGGCAGTGAACAACACATTGTCCGCAATTTGTACAAACCACCTCGCCGAAAGTTTTTTCCATAAAGGTTGTAATCATCATATCTTTGCCTTTAAAGGCTGCACTTAAGGCATTTACGCCTTGTATTTCCGCACAAGTCCTAACACACCTTTGGCACCTTATACATTTTGACGGGTCGTACCGTAATGCTGTAGATTTGTCTATACGGTGTTCTCTTTCGTGTGCCAAATCAATAAACATTTCATCGTCGTGATAGTATTCTTCCGCTAAGTTTTGAAGTTCGCAATTGCCGTTTTTGTAACACAAAGTACATTCTTCGGCATGTTCGCTCAAGAGCAATTGTGTAATTACATTTCTGGCATTACGAACTTTGGCGGAGTGTGTAAATACTTCCATGCCGTTTTCGGCAGGTGTGGCACAAGATGCTTCAAGTCGGGGTCTTCCTTTGATTTCCACCACACAAACACGGCAATTACCTGCTACACACAAATCTTCGTGGTGGCAAAGAGTAGGAATTTCCACGCCGATTTTTTTTGCGGCTTCCAGTATTGTGGTACCTTCAGGTACTTCAACTTGTGTATTATTTATTTTTAATGTTATCATGGCAAAATTTTTTTCAGTTAGTAAATAATTTCTTCTTTAAATTCATCAACAATAGAGCAGAATGAGTTTGCTACACTTTGTCCAAGTCCGCACTTTGAAGTAACTTTCATTGTTTCAGCTAATTTGTAAAGCGTATCAAGATATTCAGGGTCTTTTTCTCCTTTTTTTATAGCCTTTATCCCTTTGAGCAATTGTTGTGTACCAACACGGCAGGGGGTACATTGTCCGCAAGATTCTTCTTCGAAAAATTCCAAATAGTTTTCCAATACATGGTACATTGACCTTGTGTGGTTGAACAGCATTATTGATCCGCCGGTAGGTATGTAGTTAACATCATCTTTGCCCGGAAATCCTATTGTTTTATCTTTAAACTTTGCACGCGGTACGCAAAAACCTGAAACGCCACCTACTTGTACGGCTTTGGTGTTTCCGTCTCCAAATTCATTTACCAATTCTTCAACGGTAAGACCCAATTCCAATTCGTAAACTCCCGGTTTTGTGGTGTCTCCTGCAATTGAGAAAAGTTTTGACCCTTTTTGACCTCGCATACCGTATTTGGCAAATTCTTCCGCGCCGATGCGGCAAACCATCATTGCATTTACAAAGGTTTCAACATTATTAACTACGGTAGGTTTGTTTAAGTAACCCTCGGTAACGGGGAAAGGAGGTTTGTTTCTAGGTTCGCCGCGTTTACCTTCGGCAGAGTTTAGCAGTGCCGTTTCTTCTCCTACTACATAAGCCCCTGCTCCGGATTTTATTTCCACATGAAAATCCAAACCGTATTTTTCGCAATGTTGGTGGAAAAAGTCTATTTCTTTTTGTAATGCTTCTTTTAAGTAATCGTATTCGGCACGGAGGTAAATAAACCCTTTTTTTGCACCGATTACATGTGCACAAATACCCATCCCCGATAACATCTTACGGGGTACTTTTACAAGGATGTCACGGTCTTTGAATGTTCCGGGTTCGCCTTCGTCGGCATTGCAGACTACATATTTTTCGTCTCCTTGAGCTTCTTTTGCAAACTTCCATTTGAGTCCTGTCGGGAAACCTGCACCGCCTCTGCCTCTTAAGCCTGATTGGATTAAAGCTTCTATTATTTCATCAGGTGATTTTTTGAGTGCTTCACCCAAAATTTTATACGGATATTCTGAATACGGTGCAAAAATTATTTCTGCTCTTTTTACTTGTGATGCCATAGCTTTTAATTTTGTCGGTTTAACTTATATTCTTTGATGATGTTTCTTACTTTTTCGGCATTAAGTTCGTTGTAAACCTCGCCGTCGATGAGCATTGCAGGTGCGTGGTCGCATTGTCCTATACAGTTGGTTTGCAATAATGTAAACATTCCGTCGGTAGTTGTTTCTCCCACATCGATTCCCAGGCAGTCTTTAATCGTTTTTATAACCTCGTTTTTCCCTTTCATATCGCATACTATTGTTTTGCACACACGAATGATATGTTTGCCCCGCGGCTTGAGATCAATAAAGGAGTAAAAAGAAGCTGTTCCGTAAACTTCTGCTCCGGAAATATCCAATGCTTTAGCCACTTCCAGCATTCTTTCTTCTGACAGGTATCGTTCTTCTTCTATGATACCTTTTAATATAGGTAAAAGCGATTCACGCTTTTTACCATATTTTTCTACCAAATTTTCTATTAACTTTGTTGTGTCTGGCATAGTTGTGGAATTTTAA
This sequence comes from Bacteroidales bacterium, assembly GCA_026996635.1. Taxonomy (GTDB): domain Bacteria; phylum Bacteroidota; class Bacteroidia; order Bacteroidales; family JALTDM01; genus JALTDM01. The sequence goes on from JALWKH010000344.1 coordinate 8,917, forward strand.
GTTTTCTGAATGCAATATACAAGCGGAAAAGTTGTTTTTTTATGATAAATGTTAGAGGATAAACTGTTGTATGAAAGTGTTGAGGTTGATATTTGTTAATTTTTTGCTTTTTAATTTTTATGTTTTTATTTTAACTTGTAATGCCTTTGCAGGTAAGAAAGATTCGGTGAGAGTTAGTAATTACAAATTAATTCCTCTGCCTGTTTTGTCATATAATTCTGATGTCGGATTGAATTACGGCGGAATATTAAACCTGTTTTATTACGGTTACAAGAGAAGGTTTTTTCCTGATTATAAGACTAATGTTTATTTTGAACTTACTTCTTCCAGTAAGGGTTCAGGTACTGCAAGATTGAGTATAGATTACAAAGAAATATTGAAAAATTTCAGAGGAGTATTGGATTTGGGAATTATGAAAGAAAGATCATTGCCCTTTTACGGTTTTGAAAATCTCACAAGTAAATATATTTCAAACTATGAAGATCCTAAATCTTCTTATTATAAGTCTATGTTGTATTTTAATATGTTCAGGCGTATGTCTTATATCAGGTTGGGCGGATATTTGGATGTGTGGGCAAACCGTTTAAAATTTTTCGGCGATATAAATTTCAACAAAATAGATGTAGGTTCACCAAGGGCAAGGAGGTTTGACCCAATAATGCATAGTGATACAATTGTTACTGTAGAATCATTATACGGAGATATGAAGTCTTGGGGTGTAATTAATCCTGAGGAGGCAAAAGGCGGATATGTAAATTTTGTGACGGCGGGAGTTACATTCAATACCAGAAAACCTGTTGAGGTGAGCCCCTTCAGGGGTATATATGCCGAAATGCTTTTGGTAGGAGCACCGCATTTTTTGTTTAATAAAAATGATTTTGTGAGGTTGTATGTAACATATAAGCACTTTATAGAAGTAATAAACAAACGGTTGGTGTTTGCATACAGGGTGGTGGCATCTAAAAGGCTTTACGGGAAAATTCCGTTTTATGCCAAGCCATTTTATTATACTTCGCTGAAAAGGTTTGATGCACTAGGAGGAATAAAAACAGTTAGAGGTGTTGATCGCGACAGGATTGTCGCAGATGATTTTGCTTTTGCAAATTTTGAAATGAGGTTTTTTGCTACGAGTTTCAATATGTTTTCTTCTTTGGTTAATATTGTGTTGTATCCTTATTTTGATGCAGGAATAGCACATTTGGAAGGTTACGAGGATATGTTGGCGAGGATACCTGAAAACAGAAAAAGTGATTTTAACAAAAGTTATTCAGGAGTTCCATTTTTTTCATACGGTATGGGTGCGGCTTTTGTGATAGATTATAACTTCGTGATGAATGTAAGTGCCGGCGTGCCGCAATACAAAGATTTGGGCAGTGTCGGTATTTTTCTTGGGTTGGATTATGTGTTTTGATTGATATTATCTCTTATACAACCCTATATAAACAGGCAGGTGGTCGCTAAAGCCTCCTATGTATTTATATCCGATATATGTCCTGTAAAGTTTTTTTCCCGTATATTTTTCATCGTCTTCCAGCAAAAACGGGGCTTTAAAGATATGGGCATCCTTGTAAGTACTCCAGATTTTATTTCTCTTATTTATCAATGCACCCGACACTACGATGTGGTCAATAATATCCCATTGTCCGTGGTATTTATGGCTTCCTTCACCTTTCAACATCAGGTAATATGACAAATCGTAAAGCGATGTGTCGTTGATATGCTTAAAATCGTGTTTGGCACCAAGTCCTTTTAGCAGGCTTACATCTTCAGGGCTGTCGTTTAAATCTCCTATAAGGATAATATTTGCCCGTGGATTGAGTTGTAATATAGAGTCGGCTTTGCTTCTGACAAGTTTTGCAACAAAGATTCTTTTCGGTTCGGTTTCTTTTTGCCCGCCCCATTTTGAAGGCCAGTGGTTTACAAAAATGTGGACGGTATCTGTTTTGCCTAAAATGCCTTTTACATATAAAATATCACGTGTCCTGGAATTAGGTGCGAAAGGGAAATCAACCCTGTACCAAGTTTTTTTCAGCGGCTTAAAAGTAGATGGAATATAAAGCATTGCAACATCTATACCGCGACGGTCGGGTGATTCTTTGTGAATTATTTTGTATCCTGCTTTTTTCAGCGGAGTGTATTTGGTCAAGCCTTCGAGTACATACCTGTTTTCCACTTCGCAAAGTCCAACTACATCGGGTGGATTGTAGCCTCCTACGGCAATTATTACTTTTGCTATGTTGTTTATCTTTCGTTGGTATTTAGGCCAAGTCCAGTGTTTTTTGCCGGAAGGGGTAAATTCATCATCAAGTTTTACCGAATCGTCTTTGGTGTCAAACAGGTTTTCGCAGTTGTAAAACATTACTTTGTAATCGTAGTCTTTGCTTCCTGTTACAGCCGTAGTGTCAGTGTCGTTTCCTTTAGAAGTTTCTGTTGCAGACTTGTTACCCCTCCAAAGTGAGCAAGATGTTACTAAAAATGCTATGGTTACGATTATTATGTAAA
>JALWKH010000345.1 GCA_026996635.1 Bacteroidales bacterium
CCGCCTTAATACCAATATGTGCCAAACCTACCGCAGGATGTTCGCGTGAGCTTCCGCATCCGAAGTTTTCGCCTGCCACAATTATATCGCCAGCTTGTGCATTCTTTGAAAAATTCACATCAAAACCTGCAAACAAATGCGGAATAATGGCTTCGGGATCGGAACTCAACACTTTGTATGTCAAGTTACCTGCAAACATTTGGTCGGTGTTCAAGTTGTCAACATCCTTGTAATTCCACACGCCGTTTATTCTTCTGTTTTCGTTTTCGGGGATTACAATTGTTCCGCTTTGTTCTATCTTATACGGGAAAACTTCTTTTTTCGACGGTTTAATTCCCCACAATTCTTCTCTCGGGTCGGCAAGATAACCTTTGATAGCCGAATATGCCGCTACCGCAGGAGATGCAAGATAAATGCTGGCATTTTTGTTACCCATTCTACCGAGGAAGTTTCTGTTTGCAGTAGAAACAACATTGAATCCGTCACCCGGGATACCTTGTCCTGTACCAAGACACGGACCGCAAGAAGCAGTTAGCACATTCCCGCCTGCTTTGATAAAGGTTTCGACAATTCCTTCTTTTATCGCTTGCAAATAAATTTCCTGTGAAGCGGGAGTAACAATTAGTTGCACGCCTTCTTTAACCTTCTTACCTTTGAGAATAGCAGCCGCTTCCCTAAGGTCTTCAATTCTACCGTTTGTACAAGTACCGATAAATACCTCATTGATAGGCACACCAACAACTTCACTCAATGCTTTCACATTATCCACGTGGTGCGGTGCTGCTACAACAGGGAACAATTCATCAAGGTTCAGTTCTATTTCTTTTGCATAAGTTGCATCGGGATCTGCCCATACTCCGTTCAATTCATCAACAGACACACCGTAAAAGTCAGCCAACACTTCATCAGGCGGGAAAACCGCATTTTTAGCTCCCATTTCCGAAGCAAGGTTGGCAATAGTCATTCTTTCGGATATGCCGAGGGATTTTACACCTTCTCCGTGATATTCGATAGACATATAATTTGCTCCCGCAGAACCAATCATACCGATAATCCACAGCGATATATCTTTGGCGTACACACCTTTAGGCAATTTACCGTGAAGTGTAACTTTAAGAGTTTCGGGTACTCTGAACCAAGTTTCACCTCTACGCCAGATGCCTGCGGCTTCTGTCCTGTCTATACCGGCAGCCATTGCATTGAAAGCACCTGCAGTACAAGTATGGCTGTCGCTTCCTACGATTATCATTCCCGGCTTAGCGTGATAAGACATTATTTGGTGGCAAATACCGCGACCTGCATCGTAAAACATCTTGATGCCTTGTTCCTTCACAAATTCCCTAACTCGCTGGTAGTCTGTAGCTACTTTTGAGTTTGTTGGCGGTGCATTGTGGTCAAGCACAATCAAAAGTTGATTCGGGTCGGCTACCTTTTCGCCACCCATTTTTTCAAAAGTCTTGCGAATACTCGCACTATTATCATGACTTAAAACAATATCTGGCTTTTTGAAAACAATGCTGCCCGCAGGCGCACCGAAAATTTTCTCAACAAATGTTTTACCCATAATATTTCCGTTTTTAGTTTGAAACAAAAATACATAAAAATGTTAAACGGGAAATTTAGAATTTTAACAAAGCGTAATATATCATGTTTTTAGTTTAATTACTGCCTTTTTAGTATCAAATTATTTTCAAATGGGGAGATTGTAACAAGACTTATTATTTCAGCAAATCTTCAACTTCCGCTTTTAATTTGGGAAGATGATTTATAATAATGCTCCAAATAATTTCATAAGAAACGGTATCGTACCCGTGGATTATTCTGTTTCTCGTGTCCACTATTTTTCTTGCATCCGACAATTTAATTGAAGAATCTTTATTAAGTATCCTGTTAACGGCTTATCCAATGATTTCAAGATTTCGTTCAACAGCTCTTTTTGTTTTTATGTCTTTATTAAAATTTTCGAAAATCTTGTTCCCTTCCTCAAAAAAACTTTCTATTTCATCAATAGCCAACTTTATATCAAACAACCAAGCTTTTATTTCATTATCCATAAATTATTTTTTTTGTTTTGTCAATCGATTGTTTTAGATAAGGATTTCTAATTGCTTTTTCTTCAATAAGATCAATTTCCCTGTTAAAAAGTTTTTCCAAGGAAAATTTGAACTCAAAATAGTAATCGGCATATTTGTCCAAATCAATAGAATCAAAAGTTACAAGAAAATCTATATCGCTGTCATTATCAAATTTATCCGTTAATACAGAACCGAAAACATATAATTTTACAACTTTATATTTTGCACAAAGTTTTTTTAATAGTGTAATATTTTTTTCAATAATGTTCATGTAAGCAAAGTTATATTTTTTTCAAAACTCTACCAATAATTTTCTACAATATAATTACAAATACTACCTACATCTTCTTAAAATCCGGATCCAATTGCCGCTTGTACAACATTATCGTGTTTTCAAAACCGTAATAAATCGAGTCCGAAATCAAAGCGTGACCGATAGAAACTTCATCCAAATAAGGTATGTTTTGATGAAAAAATTTCAAATTTTGCAAGTTTAAATCGTGTCCGGCATTTAATCCCAATCCTGCATCTTTAGCTGCTTTTGCCGTTTCTACAAAAGGCTTTACCGCTTCTTCAAGTTTACCTTCCGCATACAACCGTGCAT
>JALWKH010000346.1 GCA_026996635.1 Bacteroidales bacterium
AACAATGGGTTGGTCAGTGAAAAAGAAACTGCCCGGAGTTGCAGAAATAATTTTTTCGGCAATGGCATTGTTGCCGTTGCTTTTTCTTTTTTTCTATGCCTTGATAAGCGGTGCGGACAATCTTTTTGCACAAATTACAAGTTCGTTGCCATTATTATTGACCAGTATCGGTTTTGCCGTTGCTGTTGCGGTTTTTTCCACTCTTGCCGGTACAATTGCTGCTTTGTCGGTTTACGGCAGAACAGGTTTTATCGCAGTAGCCGCAAAGATTTTAATTATTTTGCCGCTGTTTATCACACCTTACAGTTTTGCAGTGAGTTGGGACAAGATTTTTTATGCTTTAAGCCTCAGCTCGATACTAAAAACTTTTTTTACGCTTTTGATGGCTTTTACCCCTATTGCATACATCATAGTTTACACTTCGCTGAAAAAAATGCCGCGTGAATTTTTGGAATCGGCAATTATCCACACATCAAGCAACGGCAGAATAATCCGCCGCATCATATTGCCTTACCTGAAACCTTCGCTTATTTCGGCGTTTACATTGGTTTTTATTTTTGCTGTGTCGGAGTTTACCGTGCCGGTGTATTACGGGGTAAATTTGTATGCTGCCAAGATATTTACGGAATTTTCGGCTTTTTACAATTACAATTTGGCAATAATTCATTCGTCTGTACTGCTGGTTGTTATACTTGTCATTCTTTGGGCTGAACTCAAAACTTTCGGGGAAGTGCCTCTAATTTCAACATCGGCAAGCATAAATTCAAAATACAGGCTGTTGCCGATTAGTTTTTTATTTGCAGTGTTTTTTTACGCCTCGGTTGTGTTTTTCCTGCCGATTACCAATATTTCTCTCTCTACCGGTTTGCCGGAACTTAAAGAAGCCGTAAGTCTGCTTTCCGTTCCAATTATTAACAGTATAATTGTAGCACTTGCCACATCATTACTTGTAATTCTTTTTACTCTTGCCACAGTTACCACCGGATTTGTAATGCGGAAAACTTTTAATGCGGGTAAAATTTATATTATTTCTTTTGCCGTGCCTTCAATAATATTGGGTATTGCGTTTATTTATTTTTACAATACGCCGTGGCTTAACTTTATTTATTCAACGGTAGCAATAATAATTTTCGGGCTTACGGCTAAATTTTCGTATCTTGCTTACAAAGTGATGTCGAACATAACCAAAACCTTAGACTACAACGGAATAGAAGTTGCCAAGATTCACAAATTCAACACGGTAAAGATTATTTTCAAAATCGTTCTTCCGCAAATCAAACACGGAATAATTGCCGCATTTTTCATAGTTTTTGTTTTCAGCTATCTTGAAGCGGGCTTGTCAATTATGGTTTATCCGCCGGGTATGCAACTTGCAGTTATTAAGGTGTTTACACTTACGGCAAATTCACCCGAAAAACTATCTTACGCACTTAATCTCGTGCTTATACTTTCGGGGCTTATATTTGCATTTGTGTTGTATGGAGTGGTAAGGCTATTAATGACTTATAGAAAGTTGTAATAAAAGATAATTGATAATCGATATAAATTTTCCTTTATCTTTGCAAAAAAAATAATTTTATGGCTAAAAAAGATAATGCACTAAAAGCCATTGATTTTTTTTGCTCGGGGGGTGGTATGACTTACGGAATGAGGCAAGCGGGAATAGATGTTATAGCCGGAATAGATAATGACCCCGAGGTTAAAGAAACTTATGAAAAGAACAATCCCGGAACCAAGTTTATTCTCGCAGATGTTTTCCAAATGAAGGAAACCGAATTATCCGAATATACGGGAATAGAAAAAAACGATGATAACCTGATACTTATCGGCTGTAGCCCTTGTCAATATTGGTCGATTATAAATACAAAAAAAGAAAAAGCCAAAAAGTCTAAGGATTTACTTAAAGAATTTCACAGGTTTGTCAAATATTATAATCCCGGTTTTGTCGTTGTGGAAAATGTACCGGGTTTGGAAAGAAAAGCGGAAGAAAGCGGATTAAAGGAATTCGTTTGTGATTTGGAGAATAGAGGATACATAGTCCATTATGAGATTTTCAATTTGAATGAGTATGGAGTTCCCCAAACGCGGAAGCGCTTTTCTCTCATTGCTAACAGAGTAACAAAAGAAAAGATTTTACCCGAAAAATCCAAATATAAACCCGTTGTTAGGGATTTTATAGGTGAACACAACGGTTTCCCGAAGGTTGAAGCGGGACACAAAGACAAAACCGAATTTATGCATACCGTTGCAGGGTTGAGTAAAGAAAACCTGGAAGTTTTGAAACGAACTCCCAAAAACGGTGGGAATTCAGTAAAAGAAAGAAAATTCTGGAAAGGAAACGGTTTTAAAGACAGTTACAGCCGAATGAGTTGGGACAAACCGGCACCGACAATAACCACGAAATTTTTCAGTATTTCTAACGGACGGTTCGGACATCCGGAAGAAGACAGAGCCATATCTTTGCGAGAAGGTGCGACTTTACAAACATTTCCGAAAGATTATGTGTTTTACACTAAATCAATTCAATCTACCGCGAGAATGATAGGGAATGCCGTTCCTCCCGAATTCGCTCGTAGAATCGGAATAGCAATAGTAAATAGGCACATTCAGCAGCAGCCTAACTTATTGTGTATTAGTTAAATAATTCGTATCTTT
>JALWKH010000347.1 GCA_026996635.1 Bacteroidales bacterium
GTAATTGCAAGTATAGTCGCAACCGTCCTGAACTTTGAGGAACGACCTGGTGCGGAATGAAATGGAATAAGACGGAAAAAAATCTGCATTTTCTTCTCTTATGTTGTCGTTTATTATTTCCGGTTTTATTCGTTTGGTAAGTGATCTTATGTTTTCGGGAGTGAAAAAGTCCTTTTTGTGAAAGTTATCCACTACAAAATCAACTCCGGGTATTGCTTTTGCAATTTCCTCTGCCGAGGTTTGCGCATAACACCCTGTAACTATGACAATTGCATCGGGGTTGTGCTTAATTGCTTGTCGTATCAGGTTACGGCTTTTTTTGTCTGCTACATGTGTAACCGAGCAGGTATTTATAATGTAAACATCTGCTTTTTCTTTGAAATCAACGGATTTGTAGCCCGATGCTTCAAAATTTCTGACTATGGTATCGCCCTCGGCAAAATTCAACTTGCAGCCGAGGGTATGAATTGCTACTTTTTTTGCCATTACTTCTTACAACAATTTGCTTGCGAGTTCTGCCAAATAACTTCTTTCCCCTTTTACCAGATTTATGTGGGCAAATACATCTTGTCCTTTCATTCTGTCCGTAAGATAAGACAATCCGTTTGACCGTGTGTCCAAATACGGAGAGTCTATTTGCTCTATATCTCCCGTGAATACGAATTTGCTGTTTTCTCCTGCACGAGTGATAATGGTTTTTATTTCGTGAGGAGTCAGGTTTTGTGCTTCGTCCACAATGAAATATACATTTGACAGGCTCCTTCCCCTTATGTATGACAGCGGTGTTATTATCAATTTTTCGTCTTTGAGCATTTCATCTATTCGTGTGTAATCTTTGCTGGTGGGCGTAAATTGTGATTTTATTACTCCGAGGTTGTCAAAAAGTGGTTGCATATATGGACCAATCTTGCTTTTGATGTCTCCCGGCAAGTATCCTATGTCTTTGTTCGACAGCGGTACAATAGGACGGGCTAGCAAAATTTGGTTGTATTTATTTCTCTGGTCTAAAGCTGCGGCAAGAGCCAAAAGAGTTTTACCCGTGCCGGCTTTACCGGTAATAGAAACAAGCGGTATGTTGTCGTTCAAGAGTGCGTGAGCCGCAAATGTTTGTTCTGCATTTCTCGGCTGAATGCCGTACATATACCGTTTTTCCACCCTTTCTATCAGTTCTTCGGCTTGGTTGTAATAAGCAAGTGCGCTATTTGTGTCCGATTTAAGGATAAAATATTCATTCGGATGAGGTGTTTTTATGTACTCGGAAAATAATGCAAAAGGTAATTTTTTTGAAGTATAAAGTTTTTGAATAAGCGAACTGTCGATGTTTTCAAGAGTGCGGATAGATTTGTAAATTTTTTCGTCGAGGTCGATAACTTTATCCGTTTCGTAATCTTCGCTTTGTATGCCGAGAGCTTTGGCTTTCATTCGCAGGTTTATGTCTTTGGAGACAAGGATTACAGGATTTTCGCGATGATTGTGCAGCCATTCGGCTATTGCAAGTATCCTATGGTCGGGTATATCTTCGGGGAATGATTTTTTGCCTATTTCGGAAAAGTCTTTTCCCGTTTCAATGAATAACCTTCCCTTACCTTTTCCTAATGGAACTCCTTCACTGAACAATTGTTTGCCGGCAAGCTTATCCAATTCCCTGGTAAATTCGCGAGCCATATAATTTATGAGCTCATTCCCTTTTTTGAATTTATCAAGTTCTTCCAATGCAGTAATCGGAATCACAATATCATTTCTGCCAAAATTGTAAATGCACTTGTAATCGTGCAGTAATACATTGGTGTCCAATACGAAAATTTTCTTTTTTGATGCCATTTTTTTTAAAATTTATTATTCAAACCACGGATCGTTGTGCAAATTGGTAGATGCATAAATGTCCAACTGTGTGAACTTCAATATTTCCGTAAGGAATTCTTTTTGTTTTGCAACTGTTTTATTGTCAGGTTCTTGTTCCAGAACCCTGTTGCAAACATTTATAGCTTTACCGTATTTGCCAATCCGTTGATAAAGGTAAATAATTTCTTTTAACTCCTCTATGTTATCAGCTTTAAATATTTCGTCGAGTAATTTTTCGGCTTCCTGTGCTTTGCCGTTGTCTATCAGTTCTTTTATATTTTTTATTTTGTCCATTGGTATGCAAAATTATTGATATTTGGCAAAGTTAGAAATTTTTACAGATGTTAAAGGTAAGTAAATTTCGGTATTTTCTAAAAGAAAAATCTTGAGTGTGTTGTTTTTTTGGGTTTGATTTTGAATAATTCCGATAAGCCCAAAGGCTAAAGTCCGATAAATTACTTGTCACCCGCCTTAATCCTCTCCCGAAATTAGAGATTCTGAAACAATAAGATTCTGAAACAAGTTCAGAATGACGTTGTTCGAAATGGGTTTTCAAGGGAGGCAACTTTGTTAAGGCGTGTCTAAGCAGATAAGATTTTGCGTCGGGCGTCAAAATGGCGGGATTGCGGTGGGCGTGAATGGCAAAACATCTGTGAATACGAGGAAAAGTCCGCCGATAGGCGGATTTTAAACGAAAAATGTTGCAATATGCGTTGGCTTGTGCGATTTTTCGTTTTCCGCTTTTCCCGTAGTCGCCATGTTTTGACAGAGCGGGTAGAAGCATCATTTTGACCTAGA
>JALWKH010000348.1 GCA_026996635.1 Bacteroidales bacterium
AAAAAAATAGATATGCTCCGTAAACAAGGTGATCCTTATACTTATACACCATTACAAGTAAAAAAAATCTTTGAAAAACTCGGTGAACCATAATTATTTTGTTTGTTTTTCTTAAAAAACAGGGCTATTAGAAAAAAAGTCCTGTTTTTTTTTGTTTTGTGCAAAAGCATAATTATAAAGCTTTTGTTCTTTGTATTCAAATATTTACAAAAACGAAAAATAAAGTTTTATGAATTTATTAGACTCCGCCTCTAAAGGTGCCAAACAAGCCATTAGTGTCAAAAACATTATATATATGACGCTGATTACTATTATTGTTACGCTGATATTAAGCGTTGTACTCAAAAATGAAATCGTATTATACGATATTCATGGAAAAGTCACCGGTTATGGTGATATCAAACCCAGACTTAAAAAACCTAAAACTTTTAACTAAAAAATTAAAAAAATGAACTATCCTGAAAATTTAGAAAATTTAGACGCTTACTTGGATACCGATTTGTCCAGTTTTGAAGGCGATGCCGATATGTTATATACCGGCGAATCCGATGATTTTTTGAACTTCAACGGCGCGCAATCATTTGCCAATGAAGTTGAAGGCGCTCGCATCTTTGTTGTAAACTTTGATGTTCCTGATACTATTACCGCAGCTGCCAAAATAGCCGTATTAAAAGGTTATGAAGACGGAAATACTGCTTTGCCAGCTATATCAGGAGACAAAGTGCTTGTTGGAAAAGATGGCGAGGGAAAAAGCTTATTTGCTAAAGTTTCCGGCTCACCCTCAAGCGTAACCGGTTTTATTGAATATATTAAAAACGTACCGGCAAATTTGGTAGGTATGCGTGTGCAATCTAACAAACCGGAACAATTGCAACAAGTTATGCAGTTTGTAGAAAAGTCTCCTTTTTCTTCTCCGGAAAGCAAAGATTTTTTCCTCGGTTCATTCATTAACGAAAACACGTACCGTGACAATATTGTTACCGTGCCAACGCCCGGTATCATATTGGGACCGGAAACTGAATTGTTAATGAACTTGGTTCCGGGAGCAAAAGTCAGTGTTACTTTCTTTGTTGGGGCAGTGCTTTCAACTAGTTCTGCATTGAGAAAAAAACGCATAAAAGCCATTTCTCACATCAACGCGGTAGGTTTGAACAATGTTCGTAAGTATCACGCTGTAAAACCTATGTTAGCTCGAAAAGGTCTTTTTCGGTAGGTAATTCATATAAAAATGTAGGGAACAATCTTGTCTTTATACTCATATTTTAGATTGTTTCCTACATCTTTAAATATGAAAATAAAAGTCGTAAATATTATTAAAGGCACACCCGCTCGTGTCAATAGAAATACGGGGACTGTATATGTCAGTGCTTGGCATTTCAAACAAATGAACCCGGTTCAACGGCGTTTTGTTTTATATCATGAATTAGCCCATTATTTGTTTAAAACAAAAAATGAACAAATGGCTGATGAATATGCCATGATGCGCATGATTAAAGAAGGATACCCTATCAGTTCTATTGTCAAAGCGCTCAACCATTTGTTGAACAATACACGAGCGCACTATGGTAGAAAACTAAACATTGTCAGTGATGCCCGCGTTTACGACTATGTGTTTAATAACAACAAAAAATCATTAAAACCAATTTTGAAATGAAAACTTTAGATATTGATCAATTATACGATGCACAATTTGCCGCCGTTCCGGACGGAGAAGAGTATTCCAATTTTTTGGGATTCTTAAAAAACATTTTTCCGGCACACACCGTTTTAGGCGGTATTATGGGTAGCACCAACCACAGCAAAGGTATAGAACTCGGTAATTTGTTTGGCGGCGGAAAAAAACATCATCACAAAAAACATAAACCGCAACCGGTTATTGTGCAAGCGCCGCCTAAACCCGAGAAAAAAGATCACACCAAAATGTATATGATAGGTGGCGGCGTGCTGTTACTTGTCATTGTTTTGATGTTTATTTTTATGCACAAAAAATAAGCAGCTTATGAACCCGGCAGCAATTTTAAAGATGAAAAATAAACCTGTAATGTGGTTGATTAACGTCGTTATAGTCTTGTTTATTTTGATTATTGTTTACAAGCTGTATCAGAAGTTTAAACGAGACATCAAAGGGAGTATTCGTAACAGTCAAATTGAACATGACATTAAAGACATTGTCAATACACAAGGAAGTGACCCGGGTGCGCAGGTAACCTCTAATGTCCGCACTTATAACGATGCCGACTATAAGCTAATGGCGGAAAGTTTGTTTGAAGCCATGGACGGACTTGGAACTGATGAAAATTCTATTTTTACGATATTATCATCATTACGCACAAAGGCTGACTGGTATGCCTTGGTTGATGCCTTTGGCACAAGAAAAACGTCCAGTATGTGGAGCGATTTTGAAGGCACTTTAACCAAATGGCTGTCAGACGAATTAAGTGATTCCGAAAAAACAAGAGTTAATCAAATATTGTCAAAATTCGGCATAGCAAGAATATAAGAAAAGCCGGTTAATCCGGCTTTTTTTTGAATATATGAAAAAGCTGTTTGTCATATTATTGTTGCTGTTTTTGGCTTATAAATATTATATGTATAAGCTAAAAAAATATTTTGATATTAATGTAACAGGTATT
>JALWKH010000349.1 GCA_026996635.1 Bacteroidales bacterium
TTAAAAAGACCTGTTAATTTAAAATCCGGTATTAAATATATTTATGGGGGATGGATTAATCCAGACGGAAGTATGAAATTAAATATTCTACCCCAAGATGATATTTCCCAAGTAGTAGAACACATATACATTGATGAGGATCCTATAAATGTTTAAAATATTTTAAATGATTTTTTCTTTAATATAAATGAGTTAGATGAAATTAGAGAAAAATATGATGATGAAAACAATGATTGGCTAAACTTATAAATATAATTGTTTTTTTTTAAAATTAAAGCCTCAATAAAATAAAAAAACAATGAAAAAATCCTCCGAACAAAAAGAAAGTTTATTCAAACAGATGTTCGTTACAAGAACACTTGGATTTATTTCCGTTGCCAAGAAGAAAGATTTTTGGAAAGCTATGGCAGACCAGTTTAATGGCGAACTTACCGTTAAAAAGACTATAGCAGGCGATTTGGAAAAATTGATTTTAAAACTTCCTTGCAAAGAACATACAATCGAGTTCACGGAGTCTGATACTCATCCGTTGAAAATCACAACCGAGTTGGAGGCAAAGCACCCTTTTGAATTTATGATCAGTTACGAAGACACATTGGAAAAGCTCCTTAAATTTTTCGGGAAACAAGACATTCAAGTCGGAGACAAGGAATTTGACAGCAAATATTTAATACAGGGAAAAGACACGAATATTGTAAAGCAAATTCTATCCTGTGATGATGTGAAAACAATCCTGCTAAAAAATAATGTTTTTTCATTCGGTTGCAATTACAACAAAAAGGACAACACATTACAACTCACAAGTTTAGTAAGCAGAACGGTAAACTCTAAAGAGGAATTATCGGAATTATACAAACTGTTTTGTCTCACTATTGACAAAATGAAAAATGAGGGATTGATAAAATAATAAATCCCGACTCATACCCTGCTTAAACTGTTGACCGCCCAAACCATATTTCCCTTATCTTTGCAAAACAAACGAAGAAGATGAGGATACCGGAAATTAATATAGCCGATTACGATTATAATTTGCCTGCGGAAAGAATAGCCAAATACCCGTTGGAGAAGAGGGATCATTCCAAGTTGTTGGTTTACGATAAAGGTAAAATTTCGCAAGATTTTTTTTACAATATAGCTACATATTTGGAACAAGACAGCTATCTGGCGGCAAACAACAGCAAAGTTATCCCAGCGAGATTGATTTTCCACAAGCCCACGGGAGCAAAAATAGAAATATTCTGCCTTGAACCTTACGGCACACATGAGTTCAGCACAGTTTTTTCCTCCCTCGGCACGGTAACATGGAAAACAATTGTCGGCAATGCAAAAAAATGGAAAACCGGAACATTGACCAAACAAATCAAACATAACGGCAAGGAATTCCAACTGACAGCACATAAGAAACAAGACCTCGGCGGAGGCAGTTTTATCATAAGGTTTGAATGGGATGCTGATGTTACTTTTGCGGAAGTCATTGAGTTGGCGGGCAAAGTGCCTATACCACCTTATCTCGGTAGGGATACCGAATCCATAGATAAAGACCGTTACCAAACCGTATATGCCAAACACGACGGGTCTGTTGCAGCACCTACGGCTGGTTTACATTTTACACCTGATGTTTTCGATTCATTAAAAAAGAAGAACATAAAAACCCTCGAGCTTACCTTGCATGTGAGTGCAGGTACATTCAAGCCCGTGGATGCCGACGACATTAGGCAACACAAAATGCACGAAGAATGGATTGTATTGCATCAAAATACCATAAAGGACTTATTGGCGGCAGAAAACCTTACCTCCGTGGGAACTACCACTCTGCGGGCATTAGAAAGCATTTATTGGTTGGGTATAAACATTAAAAATAAAACCGGAGCCCTTAGGGTTACCCAATGGCAACCTTACGAACAAAAAGCTTCTCTCAGCTTTAAGGCAGCTCTCGAAGAAATTGGCAACTACATGAATAAAAACAACCTGGCAACTTTAAATTTCCCTACCGAAATAATAATAATGCCGGGCTACCGCGTCAAATCGGCAAACACGCTCATAACAAACTTCCACCAGCCCAAAAGTACCTTACTGCTGCTTGTAGCGGCTTTGATTGGCGACGATTGGAAAAAAGTATATAAATACGCTCTTGATAACGGATTCCGTTTCTTAAGCTACGGTGATTCATCAATCTTAAAATTTGACAATTATGGAAAATAGAAAAAACTTTACAGGTAAATACGAATTTTATGCGGCACTTGCATTTTTTATTTCCGCATTGATTTTTTATATGAGAATTGAATTCGGTTTACTGCTAATGCTGTTTACATTTTTGGTTTTCAGTGCAGTTACATTTATCACTTTTATGGCAGACATAAAGTCTCCTGACAAGAAAAACGGCTTATCATTTACTTCTTTTCTTGCAAAAAATCTGGTAACCGTTTCCGTGATTTTCGTTGCATCCCATTGGCCCGGCAGAACTGAGATAATAATTTTCAGTTTTGTATTATCTCTACTTTTTGTACTGCTTGCTCAAAAGAACAAAAATTATTCGGCAGACATTAAAAAAGTTCTTGCATACGTGGTGTTTTCAGCAGTTATCAATTACCTTTTTATAAACAGTATTCAAATTTTTTAATTATCACCAC
>JALWKH010000350.1 GCA_026996635.1 Bacteroidales bacterium
CATTACGACCTTTCTATAAAAATCGGCAACCTGTCTGTAATCCCTGAAATTAAAAAAGCAGACGAAACAACAATTATTGCAGCACCGGGAACTAGTTGCCGCGAGCAAATCAGACACGGCACACACCGCAATGCAAAACATCCTGTTGAGATACTTAACGAATTGTGTAAAACAAATTGATAGCGAATAAAGTATTTACCAAGCAGAAGATAGAAATATAAGACAAAAGCCAATAGATTTTTATTCATTTTATTTCTCTACCATAAATGGCAGGGCAATATGGTATATTTTTAATGATTTATAACCAGGCTGAAGCCCGCTTAATCACATGCTACCCAAATAATTCTTGTAACGAAATGTGGAGATTCCGAAACATTTAGATTCTGAAACGAATAGAGATTCCGAAGAACCTGAAACGATAAGATTTTGAAACAAGTTCAAAATGACATCTTCGGAATGACGTTGTTCAAAATGACGTTTTCGGTGTGACGTTGGTCGGAATGTTATGATTCGGAACAGAGTCTCAAGTGAGGAAAATATGAATAATGAATATCCAATGCCGAATATTGATTTTAGAAGTAAAATTCATCATTCGTTGTTCATTATTCGATGTTCTTAAATCAAAATTACCCATGCTCTCGTACAATTGTACAGTGGAGATATGACTAGCACCGCTTTTTAATTTTTTTGAAAGTTTAGTTAAAAAACTTCCTCTTAAATAAAATATTTGTTTTACATTTGCAGTGTGCTACTAAACCAATACACTACATTATGATAACACTAAAAAACCTTGAATTTTCTTATTCCAAGACGAAGAAGCTGTTTAGCGGTTTGTCTTGGGAGGTTGAGAAAGGTTTTGTTTACGGGCTGTTAGGGAAAAACGGTGCCGGCAAAACCACACTTATGAAAATACTATCGGGACTGCTTTATCCTGACGGAGGTTTTGTCTCAGTTGATGGTTTTGAACCAGCAAAAAGGTATCCGTCTTTTTTATCAAAGTTTATTATGATACCTGAGGAGTTCAGTTTGCCATCGATGTCAATAAGTAATTATGAGAAAATTTATGCTCCGTTTTATGCAAATTTCAATCATTCAGCTTTTAATAAATACTTGGAAGAGTTTGAACTTGCCGATTTGAAGCATTATAACTTGAACAGCCTGTCTTACGGGCAAAAGAAAAAGGTATTGATTTCCTTTGCTTTTGCCTCGGGCACAGATATATTAATTCTGGATGAACCTACAAACGGTTTGGATATACCTTCGAAGTCCATTTTTCGCAAATTATGTATCGAGGCAATGAATACGGACCGCACTTTCATAATTTCCACACATCAAGTAAAAGATGTGGAAAGAATAATAGACCGTATAACAATTATCGAAAACGGTAATATCATCTCGGATGAAAAAACAGAAGACATTTCGGTTAAGTATTCTTTCAGGTTTGTTGAAAAATTGCCCGAGACAGGAGTATTGTATTCCGAAAAGAGCTTAGGTGGTTACAAAATAATGACTACTAACACGGACGGAAATCCGTCAGCCATTGATATAGAATTATACTTTAATGCAATAATCAAACAAAATTCTTAAAGCTATGAAAACAAATGAATTTTTTAGTATAAAACGCTTCAAAATCTTGATGATACGGGAATTGTACAGTAGGAAAAAAGGTTTGCTTATCACTTTGGGAGCTACGGTAGGAGTGATGTTTTTAATCTCAATTTTTATTTCGGGAGTTACACCACACATAAATTTATCGGGATTTTATTATGCAGGTTTGTATATTTCCGGAATAATAGTGGCAGGAACTGCTTTTTCAGACTTCAGAAAAAAAGAAACTTCAATGATGTATTTAACTTTACCCGCATCTACATTTGAAAAATTGAAATCACAGGTTTTGATTGTTTCGGTTGGATTTTTGATTTTTTACATTGTAGCATTTTACCTGTTTTGGGTACTAATAGCATTGTGGAGGCTGATTCTCGATTTGGAAACGCCTTTTTTCAACATTTTTACAGACCCTAACTTTTTGCTATCCATTTTAAAACTTTGGTTTTGGCAATCTTTGTTTTTAATAGGCAGTATTGCCTTTTCCAAAAGCCCGCTTATAAAGACAATGACATTGATTTTTACGGTACTCGTTCTTTTAGGCTTGTTTGTATTGTTTCTTATGACAAAAATTACATTTGACCAAATGCACTCTACTTCATCCTCATTTGCAATGAGTTACAACAAAAACATTTTTGATTCCTGGTTATTTTATTTACTGATACCGGTATTTTGGATTACAGCATATTTTAAACTAAAAGAAAAAGAAGTGTAATTATGAAATTTCACGATAAAAAACCGATATACCTGCAACTTGCCGACTATTTTTTTGAAAAAATCTTGCAAAGGCAACTAAAGCCGGGAGATAAAATAATGTCGGTAAGGGAATTGGCGCTGGAAGCGGAAGTAACGCCCAATACCGCAATGAGATCTTACAGTTACTTACAAAGTCTCGGAATAATTTACAACAAAAGGGGAATAGGCTATTTTGTTTCCGAGGAAGCTTTTGACAAAACTATGGAAATAAAGAAAACCGAATTTATCGAACAGGATTTGCCATTGTTTTTCAATACAATA
>JALWKH010000351.1 GCA_026996635.1 Bacteroidales bacterium
TTTCATTAAGCCTCCTTACGAACCGAAAATACCGACCGGGCTTATTACAAACTTCCATTTTCCGTACTCAATGATGCTTATAAATGTTTCGGCATTTGCAGGATATGAATTGCTGATGCACGCTTACGAAGAAGCGATTAAGGAAAAATATAAATTCGGCATATACGGCGATGCTATGCTTATATTGAACGAAATGCCGCAAAGAGACAAAACAAGAGATGCGGCAGAAGAATTGTCAAAATCAAGCAAGGCATCTACAAAATCAAGCAGAAGCAGGAAGAAAAAATGATCTGGACAGATACACATACTCACTTGTTTTTGCCTGAATTTGACGAAGACAGGCAAGAAGTGGTAAAAAGATCAATAGAGGCGGGAGTTTCCCGCCTTTTTGTGCCTAATATAGACAAAAAGTCTCTAAAACCGCTTTTGGATTTTACAATGAAATTCAAAGATTATGCTTTCCCGATGATAGGATTACATCCGGGGTCGGTGAGGGAAAATTGGAAAGAAGCGGTGTCTTTTGTTTTTGATGATTTTGATAAGGCTGAATTTGTTGCTGTCGGTGAAATAGGTATTGACTTATATTGGTCTGAAAATAAAGAGTTTGAGAAAGAACAAAAAGAAGTTTTTGCACTTCAAACGGAATTTGCCATAGAAAAGAATTTGCCGATAGTTATTCATACCCGCAACTCGTTTGATGTTACATATGATGTGTTAAAGTCTGTTTACAAGCCCGGACTTACTGGGATTTTTCATTGTTTTACCGGAACATACGAAGAAGCGAAAAAAATACTTGATCTTGGTTTTTACCTTGGCATAGGCGGAGTACTTACTTTCAAAAACTCCAAACTACCCGAAACAGTGGCAAAATTACCGCTCGACAGAATAGTGCTGGAAACCGATTCACCGTATCTTACACCTGCTCCTCATCGGGGTAAGCGGAATGAAAGTTCATACATTCCTATTATCGGAAAAAAACTGGCGGAAATTACCAAACAACCTATCGTCAAAATCGCATCGGTTACCACACAAAATTCGGTGGAGGTGTTCGGGAGATAAGGTTATCTTTTCATCATCTCCACAATTTTTACCGTTTCCACAGCCTCTTTTACATCGTGGACACGCAAGATATTTGCACCTTTGAGTAATGCAATTGTGTGAACTGCCGTAGTTCCGTTCAACGCTTCTTGCGGAGTAATGCCTAATAGTTTGTAAATCATTGATTTCCTTGATACTCCGACGAGCAACGGATGTTCAAGTATTTTGAATTTATCCAAGTTGGCAAGCAATTCGTAATTTTGTTCCAAAGTCTTCCCGAAACCAAATCCCGGATCAACTATAACATCATTCACACCCAACTCGTGCAAACGTGCAAGTTTTTCGGAGAAAAATTTAATTATATCAAGCGTTACATTTTTGTATTGCGGATTTTGTTGCATAGTTTCGGGGGTGCCTTGCATATGCATAATTACATAGGGAACTTGCAACTCTTTTATTGTTGCGAACATTTGCTGGTCAAGGTTCCCTGCCGAAATATCATTGATAATTCCTATACCGTATTCATTCACAGCCTTGTAAGCTATCTTGCTCCTGAAAGTGTCAAGTGAAAAACATTTGTCGGGAAACTTGTTTTTTACCAATTCCAAAGCAGGCAAAAGCCTTTTCCACTCGGTTTCTTCATCGGGCAGTTCCGCACCCGGCCTTGACGAGAATGCACCTATATCCACAATGTCGGCACCTTCGTCAAAAAGTTTTTTTATGCGGTTGTAAATTTTTTCTTCGTCGGTATATCTGCCGCCGTCAAAAAACGAATCGGGTGTAACATTAAGTATGCCCATTATTTTGGGCGCATCAAGGTCTAAAAGTTTTCCTTTGCAATTGATGAACATAACCGGTGTTTTGCGGCAAAATTACAATAAAAAAGGATTTTCGGACTGAAATTTATCTGTTATGTGTATATTTGTAGTGCGTTAGCATTACTTATACACAATGTTGGGCATAGTTTTTATTTTTAATCTTCATTCTCATCATAATCTAGATTCCTTCCCTGTCTCTGTATTGTCTTTAGAAATTCATTTAATTTTATGTTCTTTTGGAGGTCTTTTAATGTTTTATAAAAATTTTCTATTGGGTAATTTGGTATTAAACCATCAATTATTTTTTCTTCCTCTTCAATCATTTCTTGCGTAACAGGAATTTTTACAAGTTGGAAGGCGTGACTAAGTTTATCAGTGAGAATAATTTTATGTTTTTGGCTAATTCGTTGTTTGAATTCTTGCTTCAACCAATCATTTAGAAATGAATCTCCTTCGTAATGGCAACCAAAGGCTGAGTCTCGACTTACAAGGATTATATGTTTCCCGGAAGTTTCAGCACAATTTAAAATACACTCCCAATTAATAGCATCACCTATGGAATTGTCAGCTTTCTTTCTAGGTGGATATCCAAGAATGAAACGCTTTTTAGCTAAATTCCTAATTTTGAATCGAATTTTATTCTCACGATTCAAATTTATTGGCGAATTAAATTTAAAAAGTTTTTGAAGTGATTTATAAACAGGATCATTGTAGATTGGGTTCTTTAATATTTTCGATACTGTCCCTAAAAGTGTGTAAAG
>JALWKH010000352.1 GCA_026996635.1 Bacteroidales bacterium
ATATCTAAGTTTATACATATCTTGTTGTAGCTGTTGTCCGTTCTTTAATATGGATTTTAGTTTTTCTATGTCAAATACGACTTGATTACCTTCAATCGATTCCACAAGTCCGTCTGTATACAAAATAAGTTTTGAGTTAGGTTTTATATTATTTATCTTACCGGATTTAATTGTCAAGCACTCCGATGTCATACCAAGACCTGTTGTCCCTTCACTCAAGCAAATTACTTCTTTTGTGCCTGAGTCATAAAATAGAGGAGGATTGTGACCGGCGTTTACATATGTCAATTCTTTTGTAGCTTTATTATATTTGGCAATAAAAAATGTTATAAACATATCGCCTTTGGTCAAGTCCATTACGACTTTATTTAACTTGCTTATAATGGTTTTCAGGGAAGTTGCATGACTGAATTTAAGTAAAGCTCTGAAGTTAGCTTGAAAGTTTGCCATTAAAATAGCGGCAGGAACACCTTTGCCGGATACATCACCTATACACATTATACATTCATTGTCGTTTAGAGGGATTACATCATAATAGTCTCCGCCAATATCTGAGTGTGGCTTATAAAATCCTTCTAAATAAACATAATCTGCAAATTGTTTTAATTTTTCATTATCAGGTATTAAGTAATGTTGAACTTGTTTTGCAACTTCCAATTCTTTTTTCAATTTTTCACGCTCCAGTGTTTTGTGGAATAAAATTTTATTTTCAATGGCAACGGTTATAATGTTTGCAAGGGTTTGTATAAATTGAATGTGTTTGATAGAAGGGCTTACTCCGTTCATCTCTTCATCAATATCACCGATAAGAATGTAAGCAAGAGGTTTGTCTTTGTGATAAACAGGTATAATAAAATCGAATTGTTTAAGGTAAGGTTTATTTTGATTTAAATAGGTAATATGGGTTATGTCTTTTACAGGTTTGATATGTTTTTTGAAGTCAATTTTTAAGGCATCTTCCAAACTTATTCCTTTTCTCATTACCAGATTCCAATCGAATGAATGGTGGTAAATAAGTATTTTTTCAATTTTAAGGAACTTTTGAAGTATTGTAGCAAAATAGTTTAAGATGTTTTTTGTAGGGGCATTTGAATTAATCAGGCGGGTGATTTCAAGCAATACTTTTAATTTAAGATTACATATTTGAGTGCGTTTTTGGGTCATGTCATTTTTTTGGCTAATCTAAACAAAATTTTTGAGATAATAAATTTTATTTTTTTCTATGATTAACTTTTGTAATAATTTTGCAAAAAAACGGTGTTTATGAAGAAAAAGTTACTTTTGGGATTATTGTTGTCATTGTGTTTTTATACTGTAGTAAGGGCACAAACTTTTATTATCTCTGACGATTCTACATTTAACGGAAGTTCCGGAAATGCAATACTGGAGGTTCATTCGTCTAACGGTAACAAAGGGATTTTGATTCCCCGTCTTACGGCTTCTGAAAGATTGGCGTTGCCCGTAACTAATAATGATAGGGGATTGCTGGTCTTTGACACGGATTCTGCAACTTTCTGGTTTTATGACGGAACGCAATGGGTTGAATTGGCGGATAAACAAACAATATCTTTGGATTCGACCGTTTTGTCCATTTTAGGCGGGAATTCCGTGGATCTTACGCCGGCTATCGATTCTGTTGCTTGGTCATTGAATGGAAATTATGTTGCCGATACAAATTTTATAGGCACAAAGAATAATTCACCCTTGAATATTAAGGTAAATGATACATTGAAAGTACGTATTACACCGAAAGGGCAACTGGAATTTTTAAATACGGGTAACTCGGTCTTTATTGGAGAAGGTGCAGGAGCTAATGATGATTTGTATACAAACAGAAATGTTTTCATTGGTTTCTATTCCGGCTATTCTAATACTACAGGTGGATATAATGTTGCAGTTGGAAATCAGTCATTTTTTTCTAATACAATTGGAGGATTTAATACAACTTTAGGTTATAAATCAATGTATTTTAATTCAACAGGTTTAAATAATGTTGCAGATGGTATGAAATCATTATATTTTAATTCTTCAGGTTCAAACAATACGGCAATAGGAACATATTCATTATATAACAATACTCTGGGAAATGATAATGTTTCTGTAGGGTTCCAAGCTTTATATTTTAACACTGTTGGATATTCAAATGTAGCAATAGGTGTAAAGGCATTGTATCGGAATACTGACAAAAGTAATTTGGTGGCAGTAGGTGATTCCGCTTTATATAATAATGGTTATGGAATTACTGATTCTACTCAAGCAATAAATAATACTGCTGTTGGTTCAAAATCATTGTTTTCTAATACTTCGGGAAGAAATAATGTTGCTTTGGGGACAAATTCATTATTTAATAACATATCTGGTAGTTCAAATGTTGCTATTGGTAATGCAGCGTTATATTTAAGCCTTGATAGGTCCGGGTTGATTGCAATTGGCGATTCCGCGTTATATCATAATGGAGAAGGGGCTTCATATTTTTCGCAAGCACAACACAATACTGCGATAGGTAACAAATCATTATACTCAAATACTACAGGAACGGAAAATATAGGAATAGGTTTTCTATCCTTACTTTATAATACAACCGGGTCTTACAATGTTGCAATAGGGAATTATGCTTTGAGAGAAAATATATCAGGATATAGAAATATTGCTATTGGACAAGAAGTAATGCTGGATAACGTTAGTGGTCATGATAATATAGCAATAGGATATTTTGCTTTGTTAAATAATGTAGATGGTACAAATAATATTGCTGTAGGAAGTTCTGCATTATCTAGTAATAGTCATGGACATCGTAATATAGCTATTGGTGAAACTTCATTATATAACAATCAATATGGAAATAATAATATAGGAATAGGTTATTATGCTTTACTTTTAAACTCTACTGGATTTTCAAATGTTGCGGTAGGGATAAATGCTTTAAGGTATAATGACTCTCAATCCCATAATATAGCAATAGGTGATTCTGCATTGTATTATAATGGATATTATACAAATCAACCTTATCAGGCTTCATATAACACCGCTGTAGGTTCTAAGTCTCTTTATAATAATACCTCAGGTTATTATAATACTGCTATAGGTGCTAATGCTTCATATAATAACACAACAGGAACCCATAATTCAGCAGTTGGATACGAAGCTTTATATTCAAATACAACGGGATACAGGAATGTAGCTTCAGGTTTTTATGCTTTGTATTCCAATACTACAGGAGGATATAATACGGCATTGGGATATAGTGCATTATATTACAATTCAACAGGGCGGTGGAATACGGCTGTCGGTGCTTTTGCCGGTAATACTGGAAGTGATTTTGAAAATTCTACAGCACTTGGTTATTATGCAAAGGCAGATGCATCGAACAAAGTTCATATCGGTAATACTTCAGTTACTTGGATAGGGGGAGAGGTGAGTTGGAGTGTTTATTCCGATGCGAGAATAAAAAGAAATGTTAAAGAAGATGTAAAAGGGCTTGACTTTATTCTTAAACTTCGTCCCGTAACATATTACATTGACAAAGATATGGAGGATAAGCTTATGGGGATAGTTGATAGTGCCGATTATCCTGAAAAGTACGATATTGAAAAAATAAAGTTTTCCGGTTTTCTTGCTCAAGAAGTTGAACAAGCTGCAAAAGAATCCGGCTATGAATTTAGCGGGCTTACTAAACCTAAAGGAACAAGTAAGTTATATTCTTTATCGTATTCACAGTTTGTAGTTCCTCTTGTAAAAGGAATGCAGGAGCAGCAGTTAATGATTGAAAATCTTAAAAAAGAAAATGAAGAATTAAAATTAGAAAATGCCAAATTGAGAGAACGGATTGAAAAAATTGAAAAAAGGATCGGAATAAATTAACTGTACTTTACTTATTTTTATCTTTGTGCCAAATAATTTTTATAAATATAGTATTATGAAATTCAAAGTTTCGGTAAATGTAATGCCTTTGAAGACTTTACTTGACCCGCAAGGCAAAGCTGTTCAAAACATCATTAAAAATCAAGGTCATACATCTGTAGATAATGTTAGGATTGGTAAACATATTACTTTCGAAATAGAAGCTGACAGCGAAGAAGAAGCTATCAAAACAGCTACTGAAATAAGCGAAAAAATATTGATAAATCCTGTTATTGAAGAATTTTCTTTAGCTATAGAAAAATTATAAGGCAATGGAGAAAGAAGTAAGAGTGAGATTTGCACCGAGTCCAACAGGACCTTTGCATATCGGAGGTGTTAGAACTGCATTATTCAATTACCTTTTTGCAAAAAAGAACAACGGAACATTCATTTTGCGGATAGAAGATACCGACCAAACAAGATATGTTCCAGGGGCGGAAGAATATATTGTGGAGTCGCTTAAGTGGACTGGCATAAATATAGATGAAGGGTTTACTGTTGGAGGTCCTTATGGACCTTACCGCCAAAGCGAACGTAAGGATATTTACAGGCAATACGCCGAACAATTGGTGGAAAACGGTTATGCTTATTATGCATTTGATACTCCCGAGGAGCTTGACGATATGCGTGAAAGGCTGAAAAAAAGTGGGGTAGCGGCACCGCAATACAATTCCGTGACACGATCTTATATGAAAAACTCGCTTACTCTCCCCAAAGAAGAGGTAAAAGCCCGTATCGAAAGCGGTGAGCCTTATGTTATCCGCCTTAAAGTGCCGCGCAACGAAGAAATAAAAATATACGACATTATCCGTAAGTGGGTAGTGGTAAACAGCTCAAAAATAGACGATAAGATTCTTCTAAAAGCCGATGGAATGCCAACTTACCACTTGGCAAATGTGGTTGACGACCATTTGATGAAGATTTCCCATGTTATTCGTGGTGAAGAATGGTTGCCATCGACACCGCTTCATGTTTTGCTCTACAAATATTTGGGCTGGGAAGATGAAATGCCAGAATTTGCTCATTTGCCATTGATTTTGCGACCAAACGGTAACGGTAAGTTAAGTAAGCGTGACGGCGATTTGCTCGGTTTTCCCGTTTATCCGCTTGAGTGGAAAGACCCGAAAACAAGTGAGGTTTATATGGGATATCGCGAAACGGGATATTTCCCCGAAGCATTTATTAACATTCTTGTTTTCTTGGGTTGGAGCCCGGGTACGGATCAGGAGTTTTTCACAATGGACGAACTCATCAAAGAGTTTTCGTTGGAAAGAGTGGGTAAAGCAGGTGCCAAGTTTGATGTAGACAAAGCAAGGTGGTTTAATCACCAGTATTTGATGAAAAAGTCCAACAAGGAACTTGCCGAAATGTTTTTGCCTGAAGTGGAAAAGCGAGGCTATAAAGTGGATATGGAAAAGATGGAGCGTATAGCGGGCTTTGTGAAAGAAAGGGCACACTTTATTACGGAGTTTTGGGACCACGCTTATTATTTCTTTGATGAGCCGAAGGAATACGACGAAAAGAGCAAAAGGAAATTCTGGACTGAAGAGGGCAAAAAGCATTTGGAAGCCATACTTAAAATTTTGAACGAAAACAAAAATGCACCGATTGATACAATTGAAAAAAGCATAAAGGCATACATTACCGATAACGGATTCCCGTTTGGTAAAGTGCTAAATGCTTTGCGTTTGGCATTGACCGGTGTTTCAAAAGGTCCGTCGCTTTTTGAAATTATTGATATAATTGGTGTGGAAGAAGCGATTAGAAGGGTAGAAAAGGCGATTAAAATGATTGGTTAATGTGATAATTTGCTAATTTGATAATTTGATAATGTGGTAATGTGTTAATGAGATAATTAGCTAATGAGATTGTGTAAAAAGTAGGGGAATTTTGAGGATGAAAAAGACAGGGATTATTGAGATAGAAAATATGGAATTTTATGCCTTTCACGGGCATTTTAAAGAAGAACAAGTTGTTGGGAATAAATTTTTGGTAACCGTATCCATCCGTACCGAGGTGGGTGCGGCTGCCAAATCCGATAATCTTAATGATGCTCTTGATTATCAGAAAGTTTACAAGATTATAAAAGACCAGATGGAAATAAAGTCTTACCTGATTGAAAATATAGCAGACAGGATACTCGATGCATTATACCGTGAACTCGGAGATAAAATACTTCACATTAAACTCAAACTATCAAAAATCAATCCCCCGTTGGGTGGAAAAATTGACAAAGTAAGCATTATAGTTGAGCGCTAACTCTTAAACCATAAATAAGGCACTTATATAATACGCATAAGTGAGTAAAATCATCATAGCGAGTATTCTCATCATATACCTTTTGCTTATGATGTTTATAAAGGGGAAAACGAAAAGTACCGTTATCATCATCCACCAATAATCATAAGTTAAAATTTTGTGGTTTACAGTTATCGGATTTATTAGTGAAGTTGTACCTAAAATCAAAAGTATGTTAAAAATATTGCTGCCAATGATGTTGCCTAGTGTTATTTCAGGTTTCTTTTTGTAAAATGCAATAACCGATGTTGCTATTTCAGGAAGACTGGTGCCGAATGCTATTACTGTAAGTGATATAATTCTTTCGCTTATTCCGATTTGTTTGGCAATATTGCTTCCGCCTTCAATAATTCCTTCAGCTCCAAGCCATAATCCGAAAATTGATAAAGCAACTATAAAAAATGACATAAACTTGCCATATTGTGGCTTAACTGATTTTACTTCTTCCAATTCCGGGTTATTTTTATCTTTTTTTATGGAAGTGCGAATGTATAATAAAAAGATTGCTATAAAAATCAAACCGTCGATACGGCTTAATGTGTAGTCTTGTGTAAGAATGATAAGCAATAAGGTAGCGGAAAACATTACCAGCCAATCCAGATAGATGTTTTTCCGTTTTGCAACAACAGGAAAGATTAAAGATGCGATACCGATACCCAGAGCAATGTTGGCAATATTTGAACCGACTACATTACCAAGCGATATATCAGGGTGGTGTTGTAGGGCTGCACTGACACTTACCACCAATTCAGGGAATGATGTGCCGAATGAGACTATAAGAACAGCTATAAGAAAATCGGAAACATTAAAGTGTTTGGCAAGTGACACACTACTTTTTACTAGAAAATTCCCGCCTTCAAAAAGTAAAACAAGTCCGCCTGCAAGGAAAATTAAATCTTTAAGCATTTTCGGTTGGTTTGTCCTGCAAAGGTAAAAGTTTTTGTTTTGCAAAACTCAATCATAAAATAAAAAAGCCGGCAAACAAGCCGGCTTTTTTAAGAGAACTTTAATCTATTATTTTTTAGCTTTTTGTTTCTTTTCTTGTTTTAGCATTGTGTCATAAGTAATAGGAGATGCAATGAACAATGATGAGTATGTACCTACTACTATACCAATCATAATTGCGAATACAAATCCTCGTATCACTTCACCACCGAACAAGAATATTACAAACAATACTATAAATGTTGTCATTGATGTATTTATTGTTCTGGTCAAGGTGCTGTTCATTGCCCTGTTGAACAGTTCTTTTTTATCCATTTTAGTGTGAATCTTGAAGTATTCACGAATTCTGTCGTAGATTACCACTGTGTCGTTAATTGAGTAACCTACCACAGTAAGAATTGCTGCAATGAAAGATTGGTCTATTTCCATTGAGAACGGCATTATATTTTTGAACAATGCAAATGTCCCCAATACTATGGTTGTATCGTGAATAAGTGCTGTTACACCTCCAAGTCCGAACTGCCAATTCCTAAATCTTATCAAGATGTAGAGGAATATTACGATAAGTGAGAATAACACAGCCCAGAATGCAGCTACTTTGATATCGTCTGCTATTGACGGTCCAACCTTTTGTGAACTCATCAAATATTTTGAATTAAATTCATCAAATGTTACATCTTTACCCAAAACAGGCTTTAATCCTTCATACAGTTTTTGTTCAACGATGTTGTCTGCATCAGGATTTTCACTGTCTATCATATATTTGGTTGCAATTCTTACTTGGTTAGAATTACCGTATGTTTTAACTTCAGGCATTTCTCCGAATGTTGTTGTAAGTGTTTTTGCCAGTTCCACTGTTGAAACAGGCTTATCGAATCTTACAACATAAGTTCTACCACCTACGAAGTCAATGCCGTAATTCAATCCTGTTGTAAACAATGCTACAAATGAAATAAGAACTAATGTTCCAGATATTCCGTAGAAAATTTTTCTTTTTTCTATGAATGGGAATTTGGCATTTACCAATACATTTTCTGTAAGCTTTGTAGAGAATGTGATTTTTTTGCCTTTTTCCAGCCACCAGTCAAATACTAATCTGGTTATGAAAATAGCGGTAAACAATGATGTGAGGATACCAATGATAAGTGTTGTTGCAAAACCTTGAATAGGTCCTGTTCCGAATACATAAAGAATTATACCTGTCAGTAAGGTTGTTATGTTTGCATCGAGAATTGAGCTGTAAGCCTTATTATAACCGTCAGCAACAGCAAGTTTTAAGCCTTTGCCGCCACGCAATTCTTCCCTGATTCTTTCAAAAATAAGTACGTTTGCGTCAACTGACATACCTATTGTCAAAACGATACCTGCAATACCCGGCAAGGTAAGAACCGCACCAAGTGAAGCAAGTACTCCGAAAATGAAAACCATATTGGTAAGAAGCGCTATATCGGCAGCAATACCGGCTTTTGCATAGTAGAATATCATATACAATAGCACAACGATAAATGCAATTATAAAAGAAATCAAACCAGCCTTGATTGCTTCTTTACCAAGAGACGGACCTACAACTGCTTCTTCTATAATGTGTGCCGGAGCAGGTAATTTACCTGATTTAAGCACATTTGCAAGGTCTTGAGCTTCTTGTACCGTGAAATTACCTGTAATAGAGGATCTTCCGCCTTTAATTTCCGATTGAACTACAGGGAATGAATAAACATAATTGTCAAGAACGATTGCTATTTGACGTCCTATATTTTCTTTGGTAAGTCTTGCCCAAATTTTTGCACCTTCGGCATTCATTGTCATTGAAACTTCGGCTGTAGCCCTGTTATTACCGAATTCCGGACGTGCATCAGTAATGACATCTCCTGTAAGTGGTGGCCTTCCGTCACGGGTTGTTACTTTTATGGCAACTAATTCATATGCATTTTCATTTGTTTTGAGCGGTTTTACTGTCCACAAAAATTTTACATTCGGAGGCAATATTGCTTTAACTTGAGGTAGGCTCAAATAGTGATTTACCTTTGCAGTATCTTTTGCCAGTGCAATACCAACTGCAGCTCCTTCAAGAACTTCTTTACCATCCCTTGAAACCATCGGATGGAGGACAGCGAACAACGGATAATCTCTTAATAATTTATCTTGTTGTGATAATGTTGTGTCTTCTCCTTCGGTTTTTGCAGAATCTAATTTAGCAAGTAAAGAATTTGCTGAAGTGTCTGATTTTGCTGTGTCAGCTTGAGTTTTAGTTGCAGTAGAATCAACTGTTGCTTTAGTAGTATCTTGTGATTTTTTTCCTTCTTCTTTTATTTTGTTTAATTCTGCAATTACTTCGTTTGCTTTTAGAAGGTAAGGGTAAATTTCTTTATTATCATAAGTTTCCCAGAATTCCAATCTTGCTGTGCTTTGCAATAATTTTCTTACACGTTCGGGATCTTTTACCCCGGGAAGTTCTACCAATATTCTTCCTGCAATATCTAGTTTTTGAATGTTTGGTTGTGTAACACCGAAGCGGTCTATACGTGTACGCAATACATTAAATGAATTGTCTATAGCACTTTTAACTTCTTCTCTGATGACCTTAAGAACTTCTTCGTTTGTTGAGTTATAATTTATTTTTCCTTTTAGGTCTAATGTGTTGAAAATGGCTGCTAATCTTCCGTTAGGATCAATTTGTTGAAAAGCTTTACCGAAAAGTGTAACAAAGTCTTCTTGACTGTTCTTTTGCATTTCTTTGGCAAGTTTCAACGCTTTATTAAATGTTGTGTCTGTGCTGTAGTTTGCCAAAGAACGTATAATATCTTCAACGGAAACCTCGAGAATAACTTCCATTCCGCCTTTAAGGTCAAGTCCGAGGTTTATTTCCCTTTCTTGGACATCGCGGTAAGTGAAATTTTTAATTCCCAAAAAGTTATAAACAGGTGCAGTTGCAATTGAATCCAAAAATTCCTTTTCCTTTTTTACATCGCCGTGTGCATACTGCTTTGCTTCTTTTCTCACATTGCTTGCAACCCAAGTAAAAGATAACTGGTAAATACTTACCAAGAAAAACAGAACTGCAAGTGTTAAAATCGCTCCTCTATTTTGCATTGTTTAAGATTTTTTGATTAACAATTTTTTTTGATACTTTTCCAAAAATTAGTTTGCAAATATAGATTATTTATTTTGTTGTGTTATTGTTTTGCTGCATTTTTTTGTTTACAAGTCTTTGAAAATTCGAGCCAGCGAATATCCCGGAGCATCAACTTTTATGTCTAAAAAATATCCGAACGGTGTTTGTTCGCATTCATAATTAGCATTATGAAGTCTTTGTTCCACTTTATCAAAAATTTGTTTTGATGTTTCAGGACTTGCTTTGCTTTCGGATAAGTGTGCAAATGAGTGTAGGATAATTTTGGTTGTATTGTTTTTTTTAGCTGCCCACTTTAGGTTTTTTAATAATTTGTCTTCTGCACTTTTAGGATTTTCTTCGTCTTTTTCTTCCACTTGTATAAAAGCAACCAATGAATCTTTAAATGTTTTACCTTCATTGTGTTCTTCGTAACCTTCCAATGTTTTTACCTTAGGCACATAAGAAAATTCGTTACAATATATCATTAACAGTTTCATAATTTATCTTCTTTTAGGTGGATTATAACCTCTTTGTTTTGCCATCTCTTCCATTCGCTGTTGAAACTTTGATTTCTTTATCGGGCGTTGCTTATTCTTTTCAAGTTGTGCCAAAATCTTTTTCTCATCTATCATTTTGTTGAAAATATACATTTGTATCATTGTAATCAAGTTTGCTAAAAAGTAGTAATAACTGAGAGCAGCAGAATAATTGTTCATAAATCCCAAGAAAAGAATCGGCATAAGGTACATCATACCTTTCATTCCGGGCATAGATTGGTTTGGATTCATATTTTGCTGCATCTTG
>JALWKH010000353.1 GCA_026996635.1 Bacteroidales bacterium
ATAATTTTTTCATTAACAGGTGTGACTTTTTATATCAACGAAGTGTTATTGTTTTTCTTGTGTTTCGTTGCCTTTTTTCTCTTTGAAACCAATCAGGATTGATACACATCCTTCTTTTACATCTAAGTCACTTTCAGACTTTTCAGGTATCATTACCCTTAAAATAAGTTCCATTGATTGGTTGGTGGAAAAGTCCCAGTATGGCAAGTAATCTGTTGTCTCATTATCGTAAATCAGATTTTTATCTTTATCATAAAGTTTAAAATGTACATTCCCCAGTATCGGGTCGGAACAAACAAAGATTCTGTAATCCTGGTCGGGATAAAATGTTAGATTTAGTTCTGCAATATCACCTTGGGCAAGAGTTGCGCTATTGAGTTGTCCGTTGTATATGTACGGGGCTAACTTAGGCAAGCAATTTTTTTTGGTAAATCGTTTACATTGTGCATTCGCTTGGTTGAATGACAAAAGGGATATTGTTCCCAATAAAAGTGCAATTGATAAGAATTTTTTCATATTGCCAAAGGTTTTATTTAACTATTTTGTTTCTGATACGGTCTACAACCGATCTGATTTTTTGCAGTTGATCATCATTTATTGCTACCGTACTTTCTCCGCTAATTACCGTAACTCTGTTTACCGTATCGGTTTTTATTTTATTTTTCTTATAAACAATGTTTATATTGTCAAAAACGGTTTGAAGTTCTTCCAAGTCACTAACATAATCTGATATTAAAGTATCATTTTTATAGCTTTTAAGTAATTCTATAAGGTTTGTCAATGACATTTTTTGTTCGGCTATCCTTCTGTATATTAGTTCTTTATCTTTTGAAGCTTCTGCTATGCTGAGAGCAATATGCATTCCTTCTATCCATCCGCCTAAAATTATCATTGCCGCTATATTCCCTTGGTCGTTATTTTTGAAATATGCATCTGCATTGCCGTATGATTGGGCGATTAAGTTTAATACACTGTCGCGGTTATTGATGTTTTTTTCCAGTCTTTCGAAAATTTCTTTGGTATCTTCTTCGGGAATGCCTAGTTTGTCTGAGATTTTTTTGATAACAATTATATAATTTAACGATGTTTGGATTTGATCCATTATTCGTGCATAACTTACGTCTGTGCCGTAAACACCCATATTGAGTGCAAGTTTTTGAACCGTAAGATAATTGTCGTAATTGTCAAGAGGATTCATTACCGAATTTTCAAACGGTACGCCCGCCTTTTTTAACAAGTTGCTTAATTCTATCGGCGAAGGAATCGTGTAAAAAATCTTTTTTACTTTTTTTTCGTGTGTAATATCTGTTTTTAAGACCGAAGTGTCTTGACTGTCTGCCGTTTCATCAGAGTTTTGTGTCGAATTGTTGTTACACGAAGTAAAATAGACTCCTATTATTGATAACAGGATTATGGAAAAAATTTTTTTCATTGCTTAGTTTTTTGCAAATATATACATTTGAAACAAAAATACAAAAAAAAATGTTTGTTGTAGGAAAAAATTTGACTAACGTTTGATGTTTTTTTGTTATGGTGGTAATATTTATGATTTTCTTTTTTTGACGATTTTTGTTGCAAGTTGACCGCAAGCCGCATCTATATCTTTCCCCCTGCTTCGTCTGATGTTTACGATTAGGTTTTTGCTTTCGAGAAGTGCTTTGAATGCTTCAATTTTAATGTTGTCAGGCTTTTGGTACGGTATACCTTCAACCGGGTTGTATTCTATCAAGTTTATTTTGCAAGGAAAGGCTTTGCAGAATCTGGCAAGTTCTTTGGCATCTTCTATGCTGTCGTTTACATTTTTCATTAGCAGGTATTCAATCGTTATGCGGTTGCCTGTTTGTTTGTGAAAAAAGAAAATCGCCCGCTGCAGTTTTTTTAGATTGTGTGTTTTATTTATCGGTATCAGGTTTGTGCGGATAATTTCGTTTGCCGAATGTAACGATACTGCCAGGTTGAACTTAACTTTGTCTTTTGCCAATTGGATGATTTTGTCAGTAATGCCGACTGTTGACAAAGTTATACGCTTTGGAGACATACCTATTCCTTCGGGTGTGGTAATGATTTCCGATGCGCGCAGTACATTATTGTAATTGAGCAGTGGTTCGCCCATACTCATAAAAACGATGTTGGTGAGTTTATGCCCGTAAAATTCTTCGGAAAGTTTGTTTAATTTTTTTACTTGGAATACGATTTCACCTGTGCTGAGATTTCTGAAAAATCCCATTTTACCGGTGGCACAGAATTTACAGCCCACATTACAACCTACTTGTGACGAGATACAAGCCGTTACCCTGTTGCCTGCAGGTATAAGCACTCCTTCTATTATTTTATTGTCTGTCAGGGTGAAAGCTATTTTGCGTGTTCCGTCGGATGCTTCTTTAATTTCGGTTATATCGAGTTTAGGGATGTAATACCGTTCTTTCAGCTTTTCTCTTAATTCTTTCGGCAGGTTGGTAAAATCGTCAAAAGAGTCATTGTCTTTTTTCCAAAGCCAATCAAAAATTTGCTTTATGCGGTAGTCTTGTTTTATTTCAAGTTTTTCTTTCAGTTCTTTTGCAGGAACTTGTGTTATGTCTCTCATTT
>JALWKH010000354.1 GCA_026996635.1 Bacteroidales bacterium
CCATATCACCATCATCCATATTTAAATTTTCATTTTTCTTAATAAAATCCGCAAAATCCAATGTATAAATGTCAAATTCCCTAAATAATTTATCCAACACACTATCGTAATTTTTAATTAAAGCATAAACCAAATGTTCGACTTTAGCTTCTTTATCACTCTCTTTTAAAGCCATAAGTGTAGTAAGTCTCAACACCTTTTCTGTTAAGGGAGATGGTTGTATCTCATTGAAATCTATTAAACTTTTGTCCCTGGTATAACTCTTCTCTATCTTTCTTTTTATCTCATCAACACTAACACCTTTACTAAAAAAATAATCCCTTATCACCTTAGAGCTTACACGATCACTATCTTTTTCTACAAACCTCAACACTCCCAAAAACAAATGAAAAGGTTCCAAACGCGTATATCCTAACCTGGCTGCTTCTTCGTAACTATAAGAAAGTATATTTTTTATTTCTCCGGAATATTTAGCTTCCATAACAGAATTCTTTTTGTCAATTACAAACTTACAATTTTTTTTTGAACAATGGTATAAAAAATTTTTTCTTCACATGTAACATTAACATTTTTTTGAGAAAAATTCTTTTTAAACAGTAAAAGTAAATGATTTTTTTTATTTACTTTGCAAAACGTAACCAATATTAAAAAAATAGTAAAAAAATGAAAAAGCTAAACCTGTTCCTGTTATTATTGTTAAGCATCAGCATTGTAAATGCACAAAAAATTAACCCGAACGACGCTTTAAGATGGACTTTTAAAGAAAAAGTTAAACTGAGCAAAGAAGCGTTGATGAAACTGGCTGAAACAAAACCAGAGCAGAAAAACAATCCTGAATTTTTAAAAGCACTAAAAGCGGGAAACGATTTCCCAATATCAGAAGACAGCAATCCTGAAAGTGAAATTTCAGCAGCTATTAATCCGGCAGACACAACAAATATTGTAGTAAGTCCGATTAAAATGGATGCCAACAACGGTATTTCGTGTCCGGTTTATTACACAAAAGACTTCGGACAAACATGGAATGTTTCAAATTTTGTAAATATGCCTCACGAAGACGGAACTATGTCCGGCGGAGGCGGCGACCCGGTTTTTGTTTATGATGCCAACGGCAGATTGTACTTCTCTTGGATAGACCTCTATGGAGAGTTGTTAGATTTTATTAGCGGGGATGTAAATATGGGAATTTTCTGGGCTTATTCGGATGACGGTGGTGCAACTTGGACAGTACCGGACAATGACACAATCTTATTAGGAAGTGTTCATATGAACATGATGCAAATGCAATCTATAAATTCTCCGGTTTCAGACAAACAATGGATGGCTGCCGACGTTAATGAAAACTCTCCATACAAAAACAATATTTACATTTCATATGTAACACTAAGTCAAGATGCCAACGGTTATGCACATTATGAAATTTTATGTAAAACCAAACCTGCCGATCAAGATGCTTTCACTACAGAAGCACTGGTAGCAGATTCTACTGTTTTCGTATTTACACAATTTTCAAGTATAGCAGTTGATGCAAATGGTAATGTTCATGTTTCATTTTACGGATATAAGAAAAATGACGTAAATCTTGCTTTGTGGCATTCTGTATCAACTGACGGTGGTCAAACTTTCTCTGAACCGAACAGAATAAGTTATGTAACATTCAATTTGCCCTTATTTACACCGGACAGCTTAGGTCCTGACACAATACCCGGCATAAACAAACAAAGATTATATCCATCTCCTTACATGGCAGCAGACTATCAAGGTAACATATATATTACTTGGACAGCATTCGGAGTTAACACTCATGCAAGCACTCTGTCTGATGTTTATGTATCCAAATCATCGGACAACGGATCAACTTGGTCAACCCCTGTTATTGTAAATAACGACGGATTAAACACAGCTCAAAACTATTATTCCACAATAACAGTAAATCCTGAAAATGAAGTAGTAATAGGATGGTACGACAGAAGAGATGATACTGATCCATTAAATCCGCCTTATCCTGCACATTATTACTACGGTCTTTCTTCTGACGGAGGAAACACATTCAGCAATGTACAAGTAACCAGTGTAGCCAGTGATTTTGACCATATCGGAGACGGTAACCAAGGTTTCGGAATCGGAGAATATACACAAATACTTGCTACATCAAGTTATATTATTCCGATTTGGGCAGACGGAAGAAACAACGACGGTAATATTGATGTTTACGGAGCATTTATCAATAAGAATCAACCGTCGGCAGTAACTTTAACAAATTTCAACTACAATGTTAAAATTTATCCGAATCCTGCTGCAGAGAATTTAAATATTGAATTACCTGCAAACCTCAAAACAGCAGATCTTAATATTGTTTCTGCAAACGGAACAACAATTATGTCACGTCAAATTAAAGCAGGTAACAATAACATAAACGTAAGCAACCTAAACAACGGAATGTATTACATTGTAATTAAACAAAACGGTAAGATTATATCATCAAAACCCGTAGAAATTACAAAATAATAAATAAACTTTTTACGACAAAAAGGCTGTCTGGAAAAGGCAGCCTTTTTTGTA
>JALWKH010000355.1 GCA_026996635.1 Bacteroidales bacterium
ATGAAAAAAATTACACCGTTATTCGTTCTTTTTTTATTATTTTTTTCTCAATCGAAAGCACAAAATAATGTAGGAATCGGAACTACGACACCTGATTCATCTGCAATTCTGGATATTACTTCTACCAATAAAGGTCTTTTAATTCCCAGGGTAACCTTAAATGACCATACAACACCCGACCCTATTGCAAATCCCGCTACAGGTTTATTAATTTACAATGCCAACGGTACGGAACCACACGGCTTTTGGTATTGGGACGGGACAGAATGGGTACAAGTGGGGTCCGGCTCAAATTCGGGCGGCGGTACATTAGACGATGCTTACAATTTTGGTGGTCCCGGAGCCGGTAGAGTAATTACTGCAGATCACGGTGCCGTAGAAATAAATATGACAACTTCCGCATCCAATATGGAAGCTGTCCTCGTTACTGCAGCTAATGGTACAACTTCCAATCCAAGCACGGGAATTCATGTGATAAACTCAGGCATAGGTGGTAGTATTTATGCAGAAAACACAAACTCATCAAACCCGTATAATGCAATAGAAGCATCTACAAACAGTACTAATTCATATACTTCTGCCATAGCAGGTTATTATGACGGCACTAATCAAGGTGTAGGTGTTTATGGAAGTGTGTATGACCAAAACTCATCAGGTCCTGCCGGTGTTTTCGGTATAAATAACAGGACAAATGGCGGTGCCGGAGTTTGGGGACAAGGATTCAACGGAATGGTAGGAGAAACCAATTATAGCAGTGGTGTTGGTGTTTGGGGTGAAAATTACCACTCACAAGGTTCGGGAGAAGGCAGCGGCGTAACAGGTGACGGATCTATAGGTGTGTGGGGACAAACAAGTGACGGACCCGCCGGCGTAAAAGGTGTAAACGCAAGAACTGACGGCGGACACGGAGTATGGGGAGTAGGTGTAAACGGTGTTGTCGGAGAAAGTTCTTATACAGACGGTTATGGAGTATGGGGTTCTAACTCGGCTTCTTCTGACCCCGGAATTGGTGTGGCAGGTGTAGGAGTCACAGGTGTGGCCGGTCAAAGCACAAATCTGAGTTTAAGTTACGGCGTTTATTCGTTTGATGATGGCGGAATTTATCAAAACCTCGATGTAGGCGGCAACTTTTACGCAGGTGGAACAAAAAATTTCAGGATA
Source organism: Bacteroidales bacterium (assembly GCA_026996635.1). Lineage (GTDB taxonomy): Bacteria > Bacteroidota > Bacteroidia > Bacteroidales > JALTDM01 > JALTDM01. The sequence continues at coordinate 1,162 of JALWKH010000355.1, forward strand.
GATAATCCGAACGACCCCGAACATAAATTTCTGGTTCATTTCTCCATTGAATCCAATGAAGTTTTGAATGTTTACAGGGGCACGGCAACACTTGATCAAAACGGTGAAGCTGTGGTTACTCTTCCAGATTATTTTATGAAAATAAACAAAAACTTTTCTTATAACCTTACTCCGGTAGGATCACCTGCTCCAAACATTTATATTAAGCAAAAGATTCAAGACGGCAAATTCATAATTGCAGGTGGTAATCCGGGACAAGAAATCGATTGGGTAGTGTATGCCGAAAGAAATGACAAATACCTGCAAGCACATCCCGAATTAAGAGAAACACAACCCGAAAAAACAGGTAAGTACAAAGGTAAATATGTCCATCCCGAAGTATGGGGACAACCAAAAGAAAAATCCATTCTGTATAAAAAACCTTTAAAAGTACTCGACGCTAAACAAAATTTAATGAAAAAACCTGAATCGATAAACGGTAAGAAATTTCACAAGAACAAGTAAACAATGAAAAAACTTATACCGTTTTATATTTTGTTTGTCATTGTGGCAACACTCCCTGCCAAAATGTGGGGACAACCGGTTTTGGATAACAACGGTAACATCGTTTATTTGTCACAAGGTGCCGTTGTCACCGTTAACGGTAATACCGAAAACTCATCAGGGCAATTGGTTAACAACGGGGATCTATACCTTAACGGCAACATAACCAACAACGACACAATAGCAGGATATGGCCATTATATGCTTACGGGAGATTGGATTAATAACGCTTTATTTATTCACGACACTTCAACTGTATTTTTAAACGGGAATGATCAAAACATAGGCGGTTCTTCTTCTACTGTTTTCTACAACCTGACATTGCAAGGTTCGGGAATAAAACACCTGCAAATAAATACTTTTGTTGATAACATTCTTGATTTGACATCGTTGGAACTGGCTGCCGACTCTTTTATCATCAAAATAAACAACACCGACACTTCGGCAATACACAGGACAAGCGGTTTTGTCAGCACATTAAGTAGCGGATACCTTACCCGCAAAACAAACCAAAATGCAAAATATTTATTCCCCGTAGGATCTTCCGTAAACACACCCAGATACAGACCGGTGACAATTAAACCCGACAATAGCGGATTAAATATTTTTTCTGCAAGTTTTGTTAACCACGATGCAAATAACGACGGACTTGACAGGTCTTTGATTGATTCTACTCTCTGCGGTGCTGAACCTGATTTTTACCATTTGATAAAAAGAGATTCCGGCAATACAAATGCACAACTAACCTTTTTTTACGACCAGACAGCGGACGGATACTGGGACGGCATAGCCAATTGGCAAATAAACCATTGGGCGGAAATTGATTCAACAACTTTGCAAACAGGCAGTCCCTTTAATAAGATTACAACTCCAAGCATAAACAATTTCAGTTACGAACCTTATATCCTAACAGTTTCGACACCTGTTGTTGAATTGGGAGACGATACGGCATTTTGTTCGGGTAGTTTTTTGACACTTGATGCCGGTAGCGGATATGATTCATATCTTTGGAATACGGGGGCAACCACTCAATCATTACAAGTAGATTCGGCAGGTGTTTATTCCGTTACCGTAACTTTAAATTCTTGTACCGCCACGGATGACATAAAAGTTTCCGAACACACAATCGATTATACTCTAACAGGTGATTCTGCAATTTGTGCAGGAGACACTGCAAGCATCACAATCACAACAACGGCAGATTTTATTTGGAGCACAGGAGATACAACTTCAACAATACAGGTAAGCCCATTGTCAACCACAACTTATTATGTTACAATAAGTGACACAGCTTGCTCTATGACGGACAGTTTTACAGTAACAATTTCTCCTGCACCCACGGTTGATGCAGGACCAGATCAAAATATTTGTACCGGAGATTCCGCAATTCTGACTGCCACAGGCCAAGGCAGTTTCCTGTGGAATACGGGAGACACAACTTCTTCAATAACAGTAACACCGGACACCAACACCATTTATTTTGTTACGGTAACATCAGGAAACGGTTGCAGTGCTTATGATTCTGTCACGGTAAATGTCCTTCCCCCACCTGTTGCAACGGTAACCAACGATACAACGATTTGTGAAGGCGAGTCGGTTCAACTTTCTGCTTCGGGCGGAACAAACTACCATTGGGAACCGTCATCTTTATTATCCGATCCGGACATACAAAACCCTATTGCCACACCAACAAGTACAACTACATTTACCGTTACGGTTTCAAATAGTGCTTGCTCGGATACAGCATCGGTAACAATTTATGTATTACAGGCACCAACTGTTGATGCGGGCAATGATGTGGAAATATGTGCAGGCGACAGCGCTACCCTGTCTGCAACCGGAAACGGCACATTCTTATGGAACACGGGGGAAACCTCTCAAACAATAACGGTATCACCAACCACATCTACAACATATACAGTAACAGTAACCAACGATAATGGTTGCTCTGCCAATGACAGTGTTACCGTAACTGTTCAACCCGTTCCTGACGCTGATGCGGGACAAGATGCAGCCATTTGTTATGGACAAACGGTACAATTAAATGCTTCGGGAGGTGATTCTTATTCTTGGTCACCATCGGGAACTTTAAGCAATCCTACTATCCCCGACCCGGTAGCTTCTCCTTCAGTTACCACTACTTATTATGTTACCATAAGCAACGGACAATGTCAAGATATTGATTCCGTAACCGTTACCGTATTTCCGTTACCGAATGTTTACGCCGGTGAAGATACTACAATAACCTCAGGGCAATCAATACAGTTAAATGCCACAACAAATGCCACTTCACCGTCATTCTTGTGGCAACCGGAAACATTTTTAAGCAATAACACTATTCAAAATCCCGTGGCAACTCCGGCACATACAATCACTTATACCGTAACGGTTACAGACATTCACGGATGTAGCGCTTCCGATACAATCACAATAACAGTAATAAATAAAGAGGCTCAAGACCTTGTTATATACAACACTTTTACCCCGAACGGAGACGGAATAAACGATACTTGGCACATTGAAGGCATAGAAAATTATCCCGACAATTTTGTACAAATTTATAATCGAGACGGGATGAAAGTTTACGAAAAACACGGATATAACAACGAATGGGACGGTAAGTATTACGGAAATGATTTACCTGCGGCAACTTATTACTACATTCTCGATTTAGGCAACGGTTCGGACATTTTAAAAGGACATGTAACCATAATCAGATAAAATTTCGATTATGAAAAGAAAAATATACATTCTTATACTGATAATTTTCACATTCACATACACAAAAGCGCAACAATTGCCTCAACTTAGCCAATACCAGCTTGACGATATAATCTTCAACCCCGCTGCACTTGGCACCAAAACAAGCGACCGCATTGTACTGCACCACAGGAGTCAATGGTTAGGATTTGAAGGATCTCCTATTACCCAATTTATATCTTACAACGGTTCTTTCAAAGAAAACATGGGACTAGGCGGATATATAATGAACGACATAACAGGACCTACAAGAAGACTCTCTTTTAACGCAGGATATGCTTACAATTTCAGGATTACAAAAAAAATGAAGCTATCTCTTGGACTTATGGCATCTGTAATGCAATATGGCATAGACGGCAATAAGGTCACATTATACCAAAGTGAAGACCCGTCAATTTATCAAGGCTACTCCGACAGAAGTTGGAAACCTGATGTTTCTATAGGAAGTTATATTTATACCGATGATTTTTTTGCAGGACTTTCCGTTATGCAACTATTTGTATCACGGGTAAGGCTGTTCAAGGATGAACCGTTTACGGCAACAGTTCCTCTGGTTCCTCATTTTTACATGTCCAGCGGCTATGCAATCCACCTAAACGACGAAACATCTGTCACTCCCTCTATTGCCATGCACGGAACAGTCTCAAGCCCACTGCAATTCGACATAAATTTCAAAGGGGATTACAAAAAATTAGTTTACGGTTCGCTCACCTACAGATACAAAGATGCTATAATACTGATGTTGGGTACGGTTATTAATGAAAAATTTGCCGTTTCGTACTCTTACGATATTGTAATTTCACCTCTTAGAAAATCTAACAGCGGTTCCCACGAAATTGTTTTGGGAATATATCTGAAAAAGAAAAATAAGCGCGGCAGATCTCTTATTTAAGCTTATTCTTTATTAAAAACTTAAACTTCAAATAAACACATAACAAAAAAAACATTAACTTTGAAAATGTAATAAAAACTTTATTTATGAAAGCCAGATATCTATTATTCGTTTTGTCCGTTTTTTTCTTTTTTAACAATAGTTTCGGACAGGTTAAATTGGTAGGCAACAAAAGCAATTCTCTCACAATCGAATTTACCGTCAACAAAGTAAATTTCTTACAAACCGGACTTAAAAGCACCATTATTCCGAACATTAAAAGCGGAACACCGCTTCAAATCAAAGGTGCTCCCGACTTGCAAAAACTCACGGCAACATTTGTAATCCCCGACAAAGCAAAAATGTCGTGGAGAATAATAAATGCCGAATACAAAGATTATCATAATGTAAACATTGCTCCCTCAAAGGGCATAATAACCCGTGATAAAAATCCTGCAGATATCCCTTACACTTTTGGCAAAGTTTATTCAAACGATAAATTTTTCCCCGGTAAAATTGCCGAACTTAAAACTCCCTTTATTCAACGAAGTGTAAGAGGACAAACCATTTGGGTTTATCCGCTTCAATACAATCCTGTAACCAAAACTTTGAGAGTTTACACAAAACTTGAAATAGAAATTTATGAGGATGGTCAGGATACACGTAATGTACTTACAGAGAACATAAAAAAACATACAATCACACCCGGAATGACACAAATTTTCAAAAAAACATTTATAAATTATTCTGTTTCTAAATACACTCCTATTGAAGAAGGTACTCCGGGTAGAATGCTAATTATTTGTTATGACAACTTTACTTCAGATGTTCAACCTTTGGTAAACTGGAAAAAACAAAAAGGTATTGAAGTTGATTTGGTGCCGTTATCTGACGTAGGATCTACTTCAAATGACATAAAAACATATGTTCAAAATTATTTTAACGATCATTCCGACTTTTCATATCTAATTTTAGTCGGAGATGCTCCACAAATCCCTGCATCATCGACAGGTGCAGGAGATTCCGATAACGATTACGGATATTTGGCAGGGAACGATCACCGTATAGATATATTTGTAGGCAGACTGTCTGCAGAAAACTCACAACAAGTACAAACAGAAGTGGAAAGGGCAATTTATTATGAAAGAGATATTTACACCAATGCAACTTGGTTGAATTACGGTTTGGGAATAGCTTCCGACGAAGGTACAGGAGGTCAAGGTGACGACGGTGAATCAGATGCCCAACATATGGATAATATAAAGACAGATTTGTTAAATTACGGATATGATAATGTTTACAGTGTTTACCAAGGTACGGGAGCAACTGCAACAGATATTTCAAACCACATTAACAGTGGTGTCGGCATCATAAATTATGTAGGTCACGGCACAGAAACCAGTTGGTATAGTGTAGATCCGAATCAATATACAAACGATGATATCAATAATCTTACCAACACGTACAAGCTGCCGTTTATTTGGACAGTTGCATGTGTAGTTGGGAATTTTGTAAGCAATACTTGTTTTGCCGAAACTTGGATTAGAGCAACCGATGATAACGGCAACCCTACCGGCGCCGTTGTAAATATAGGTTCAACAATAAACCAATCCTGGGCATCACCAATGGATGCACAAGACGAAATGGTTGACATTCTCGTTGAAACCTATCCCAATAACCTGAAAAGGACTTTCGGCGGACTAATCGCTAACGGATGGGGACACATGATAGACGAATATGGCAGCGACGGCGAAAATATGGCAGACACATGGACTTGTTTCGGAGACCCGTCTCTTATGGTCAGAACCAAACAACCCGACACAATGATAGTTAGCCACGCCGGAGGAATACCTGAAGGTGCATCGAATTTTAATGTTAACTGTGACGTGGAAGGTGCTCTTGTCTCGATAACATATAACAATGATATTTTAGGTGTTGGGTATATTACCGGTGGTTCTGTCAACATAACATTCCAATCACCTTTAACGGCACCTGCCGGAGATTCTATTCTTGTTACCGCCACAGCTTACAACAAAGTTACATATCAAAAATATGTGCCGATAGTAGAAGCAAATGCACCTCCTATTGCAGGATTTTACGGAGATCCTTTAACAATTACACAAGGAGAATATGTACAATTCCATGATACTTCTGCAAACTACCCGACAACTTGGTCTTGGTATTTCGAAGGGGCTGAAACAACAACATCTTCCCAACCTAATCCTTCAGTACAATATATGACACCGGGCACATACGATGTAAAATTGGTAGTAAGCAATTCAGTCGGTGCAGACAGTGTAATAAAAACAGATTACATAACTGTCAATCCTATCAGTGAACCGCCTGTTGCCGACTTTGTAGCCGACAACACAAATATAACGGTAGGAGAAAGTGTTAACTTTACAGACCTTTCAACCAACCTGCCTGATAGCTGGCAATGGGAATTTGAAGGTGGTTCACCCTCAACATCAATAGAACAAAATCCACAAGGAATTGTTTATAATACGGTAGGAACATATACCGTAACTTTAATTGCAACAAATTCAATCGGTTCGGACACAGCAATAAAAACGGGTTACATAATTGTATCTCCACCCTCCTATTGCGATGCATCCGTAAGTAATGAATACGAATACATAAGCAATGTTACAATTGGAAGCGATATAAATAACAATTCTGATTGGAGCGGATATGCAGATTATAGTTCTATGGTTGCCAACACCGTTCAAGGAGGACAATTGAACGTTAGTGTTTCCATAGGCAATTTATATAGCACTGATGTATTATACGCTTGGATAGACTGGAATTACGACGGAGATTTTGATGATGCAGGAGAACTTGTTTATAGCAACGACAACAATTTAAACACTTATAGTTTTACGGTAAATGTGCCGTCAAATGCGGCAATTGCAACAACACGAATGAGAATAAGACTAAACGATGCAAATGAAAATCCTCAAACAACACCTTGCGGCACTACAAGTTATGGTGAAGTTGAAGATTATTCAATAAACATTAGCCAAGCTGTAAATAATCCAGAAGAAATTGTTTATAACACAAACATCTACCCAAACCCCGTTTCAAATACATTGTTTGTGCAAACAGAAGGAAACAAAACTTATTCATTGTATGATATAACCGGGCACGAGATAAAATCCGGCAACATAAACGGGAAGGCAAAAATTAACATGAGTAATTTACCAAAAGGTGTTTACATTTTGAATATTGACGGTAGAAATTATAAGGTTGTAAAAAATTAATTTTTTTATTGGCTATAGCTTTAAACTCCTCTCACATATTTTCGAGAGGAGTTTTTAATTTGTTAGCATGCTGAGAAAGAAAATACATATATTGGCTTATCTTTTATTTACCGCAAAAATTTTATTTTCACAAACAACTTATTCCTTTTTTGTAGCCGGTCACGTATATGGAAATCCAGGGTCGGATTCATTAGGCGTTTATTACAAGTTCAAAAATAAATTTTCATATATCACATCACGGCCTGAAATTAAATTCGGCGTTTTTACGGGAGATATCGTAAGACACCCTTCGGCAGAAGCTTGGGATTCAATTGATGCTGATGTCTCTGAACTGGGACTGCCTGTATATTTTTGTGCCGGCAATCATGATATGTACAATAGAACACTTTTCGAACAAAGATACGGCAGGACATATTATTCTTTCATGTATGATAATGATTTATTTATCGTATTGGATCCAAATCTTGATAACTGGAATATTTCCCAACCGCAGTTGGACATGATTGACTCGGCATTGTCTTTTAATAATTATGAAAATATTTTCGTTCTTTTTCATCAGGTATTATGGTGCGATAATCCGTTATATAACGACTTAACACCCAATTCTTACGAAGGCAAAGACGATACTATAAATTTTTGGACTGCAGTAGAACCCCGTTTTCATAACTTGCCCAATAATGTCTATATGTTTGCAGGAGATGTAGGAGCAATCAATAATTCTAACAATATTTTTTACGATAATTACGATAACATTACACTAATTGCCTCGGGAATGGGGAATAACTCTGCTTACGAGAATTTTATTGTTGTGAATATCGATTCAGAGAAAAATGTCACTTTCGATGTAGTTTGCTTAAACGGCAATTCACAATTTTGTTGTGACGACATCAGCATGTACGACCACTACATCCCTTTGTCACAAGCAAATACGCAAAAACAAAACATCATTTATATCCGTAACTATTTACACGTTTTAAATTTTAAGAATACCACCCTCGACGTTTACGACTTGACGGGTAGAAAGATAATAACCAAACAAATAAACTCAGAACATGAAACAGTTTTCACGGGAACTCTTAAAACTAACATTTACATCATAAATATTCACTCAACTTCAACTAATGAGACCTACAAAATTTTCATACCGGAATAAAACCGTAAACTCACAACCATTTTATTACTATCTTTGGCTTGCTTTTTGATTATTAAACTACAAATTTTAGATTATGAAGCTACGTTATTTTTACGGACTACTTATAGTACTCTTCATTGCAGGTTGTTCGTCCACTGATAAACTTATCAGAAAAGGACAGTACGATAAAGCATTTCGAAAAGCATTAAAAAGAGTTATCCGTAATCCGCAGAACGAAAAAGAAGTTTACAACCTCGCCACTGCTTACAACAAAGCACAAGAAAATTCCGAAGCAAGAATAAAAGAACTTGTAAGCAGCGGGCAACCTGATATTTGGGACGATGTATATTACGAATACACCAGAATGAACGACCGCTACAACAAAATAAAACCTGTATTACCTCTGAGATACAAAGGTAAAAACCTTGAAATAAAACACGATGACTACTACAATCTTGCAATAAATGCCAAAAAGAAGGCAGCTGAATATCATTATGTTCTAGGGAAAAAACTTCTCAATTCCAACAATAAATCCGATATAAGAAAAGCTTATTACGAATTTGATAAAGTACTCACCTATTTTGACAACTACAAAGACGCAAAACAACTTAAAGAAACAGCATATCAAAAAGGTATAAGCCGTATAGCTGTTTTTGTTGAAAATCATTCCAAGTACAAACTTTTCAGAGATTATTTGGAAGCATTGTATGATTTTGACATTTCCGATTTAAACAGCAAATGGACAAGATTTGAATTTGTTACAAGTCTTGATGTGCCAAAAAACAAAGACGGATACATAAAGGTAGTTATTGATGATATTGAAATATCACCCGAAAGAGTGGAAAGCAATACTTATGTGGTAGAAAAAAACATAGTGGTGGGAGAAGATTATGTTTACGATGACAACGGACATATCGTAACCGACAGCACAGGACAACCTGTGACACACCCGGTAATGGGCAAAGCAAAATGTATAGTTAAAGAAACCCACTTAAAAAAAGACGGATTTATTAAAGCCACAGTATTTTACATTGACGGATATTCACAAAACTTAATAAAAAAATCACCCATTGGTGCAGACCAGCATTTTGAATATGCATTTGCAAGGGCTGATGG
>JALWKH010000356.1 GCA_026996635.1 Bacteroidales bacterium
GTGGTTATATTTACAATAATCCCTTTTATTGTGTTGGCAAATGGACAGAATGGTATGAAAACGGTCAAATAAAAAGAGAATATTTCTTCAATGATAGCATACCAAATCAAAAAGAAGGTATATGGAAGTGGTACGGCGAAAAGGGTAAATTAATAAAAAAAGAAGTATATAAAAATGGTAAAATTATATCTTGCAAGGAATTCAACCTCAATAATGAATAATGAATATCCAATACTGAATATCAATGTTCAAACAATAACGATCCAACAACTACCGCTCATCAGAATAACCTGCGCACCTCTTTTTTGATAAAGTCAAGTGCCACTTCCGAAGCGGTTGCTTTGCTGTTCATTATTTCGTCGGTAAGGGCTTTAATCAAATCCATTGAAGGAGCATTCGGGTCAATCCGTTTTGCCACCAGGTTTATGAATTTAAGGGTATTTTCTTTTGCATTCTTTACCACAATCCACGCATCACGGGACACATAAATCTGTTGCGATAAATTATGCTCGTATTCGGCATTTACCGCCTTTATCATATCGCGGTGCAACCTGCCTGCAGTCATTCCGGGAGTGTTAAGTCTCACAATCAAACTCGGTATAGAAATCCTTTCAAGTAATATGGTAAGCCTTTCGTAAGCCTGCAACCTGAGCGGAGTAATCACTTTTTGGTTTTCTTTGCGATATTCCCACACACGTTTCAGTTCGTTTTCGTGAAGCATATTTTTTATGACATAATAAACCACCACCCCGACAATACTCGGCGGAACAATTATCATAAATATTTCAATAACCCAATTCATATCAATACTTTTTTAATTCTTTTTCCAAATATGCAGCAAAATCAAACATTTTCTTTTCTTCAAACTTTGGAGCCATAACTTGTGTTCCGAACGGCAAACCTTCGCTGTTTAAGTGCAACGGTACACTTATGGCGGGAATACCTGCGATATTTGCATGCACGGTAAAAATATCTTCCAAGTACATTTTTATAGGGTCATCGCCTTTGGAACCGTGAACAAAGGCAGCATGCGGCGTAGTAGGAGTAATAATGAAATCATATTTGCCGAAAATCTCATTTGTTTTGTCGGCAATCAATCTTCTCACTTTTTGCCCCTTGCCGTAATATTGGTCAATATATCCCGCACTCAGCACAAATGTTCCCGTCATTATCCTGCGCTTCACTTCCAACCCGAAACCTTCGCTGCGTGATTTCACATAAGCAGATTCCAAATCATAAGCATTCGGACTGCGGTACCCGTAATGAATACCGTCATACCTTGCCAAATTTGACGATGCTTCGGCTGTTGTAAGCACATAATAAGTAGGCACCATATAATCTACATACGGGAATTCCACCGCCTCTACGGTAAAACCTCTACCCTTCAAGTCATCTATAAGTTCCGTAAAACTTTTTCTTACATCCTCCGAAAGCGACGGATGGTCAATAATATTTTTTATGTAGGCTATCTTCAAACCTTTTTCAACATTATTAATTTCTGAAAAGTTTTCTACTTGTCTTGATGATGATGTTGCATCCATTTTGTCACGTCCGGCAATAACTTCCAGAATAAGAGCTGCATCTTCCACATTTCCTGTCAATGGTCCTATTTGGTCAAACGAAGAAGCATAAGCAATAAGTCCATACCTCGACACCCTGCCGTATGTAGGCTTAAGCCCTACAATTCCCGTAAACGATGCCGGTTGCCTGATAGATCCTCCCGTATCACTTCCCAAAGCGGCATTACACATTCCTGCGGCAACGGCAGCCGATGCACCACCCGATGAACCTCCCGGAGTTCTTTTAGAATCCCAAGGATTATTTGCTTCACCGAAGTATGAAGTTTCGTTGGCACTGCCCATTGCAAATTCGTCACAATTCAGCCTGCCGATAATTATGGCATCTTCCGCTAAAATCCGTTCTACAACGGTAGCACTGAACAACGACTCGAAATTCTCCAAAATCTTTGAGCAAGCCGTAACTTTATGGTCTTTGTAAACAATATTGTCTTTAAGTCCGATAACGGCACCTGCCAACTTACCGGCTTTGCCTTCATCTATCTTTTTTTGAATCTCTGCAGCCCTACTCAAAGCCTCATTTTCAAACACTTCCAAAAAAGCATTCAACTCGCTGTTTCTATCATTTATCTTTTCTATAAAATGATTAACAACTTCAGGCAGTGTCACCTCTCCGCCAATCAGTTTTTGCCTCGTTTCTTTTATGCTTCCGTACATCATTTTCAAACTTTATGACTTTGCAAAGATAACTTAAAAATCGTTTTTCACTCTTTCTTTTTTCCGAAAGGGATTTGATATTATTTTTTGTTAAAAAATAACTTAACTTTGCGACAAACAAAAAACCTTTGAGATATGAAATTTTTTATTGACACTGCAAATTTGGAACAAATAAAAGAAGCAAACGATTTGGGAATACTTGACGGTGTGACCACAAACCCGTCACTTATGGCAAAAGAAGGCATCAGCGGCAAGGAAAACATAATGAACCACTATAAAACAATTTGTGAAATTGTGGATGGTGGTGATG
>JALWKH010000357.1 GCA_026996635.1 Bacteroidales bacterium
TATAAGAAGAGGATTTTTAGAAATATAATCTTGTTTTTTATAGCTTTTTTCTTTTTGATAAAAATTAAGCCGTATATCTTTTTTCTTGAAATAGCAGCTTTTGCAGTAATTTTTATTTACTCATTATTACGTGTTGTCAGAAACAGATTTTTCAGAGTTTTACTATTTCCTATTATAATAGGAATAACTTTTGCCATAGCAAGCTGGGTTTACTTTAGTACTGCAAGTGCTGCAGGAGGTTTTTATACTTCTGTGAATGATATGATTGAGATGATGGTTGTAAAACAAAGAGATTTGACTCAAGAATATTATGGTGGCAACAGTTTTAATATAGGCTATTTTGACCCTACCATTCCGGGAATATTGTCGAAGTTTTTTCCTGCTACAATTGCAGGGTTGTTCAGACCGTTTTTGTGGGAATCAAGAAGTATTGTAATGTTGTTGAGTGGAGTTGAAGATTTTCTTGTTTTATTGTTTACGATAATTGTGGTTGTAAGGTTTTTGTTTTTATTTCTAATAAAAGGATTCAAAACAATTAAGTTTTTGATGGACCCGCTTGTTGTTTATTCATTTGTGTACAGTATTTTGTTTGCATATGTGGTAGGTTTAATTACGGCAAACTTCGGGGCACTTGTTAGGTATAGAATACCTTTTGAGCCGTTTTTCTTGATAATGTTATTTATTTTGTACCGGAAGTTGAATTTGGCAAGGAAATTAAGTGACACTTAACTATTTTGTTAAGTTTACGGTATTTAATCCCTTCCTTATTTTATCGTATAGAAAATGCCATAAATAAAAAACTGTTACGGACAAAATAAAGCCAACTATTATGTCTATAACATAATGATAGCGGCAATAAACCAGTGCTATAAAAATTCCTATTGCTATTGGAAGAAAAATTTTGAATAGTTTTTTATTGTAATAATAAGTGCTAAGCATTGTGGTCGTTACAATGGCAGAATGAAGACTTGGAAAAGCATCGAATTTGTTCGGTTCCAAAAAGTTTATAAGTTCCCTGATGGGTACTGCCAATATTATTCCGTCAAGGCTTTTTATGTTTTGTAATTGAATTAGGGTGTCGTTAAATCTTGGTCCCATTGCCGGCACAAAAAAGTAGATAATGTATGAAATGTAATAAGTTGTAAGGTAGGTTAGAACCACTTTGTCCAAAATATAATGTTTGTTTTTATTATAGAGGTAAACTAAAAGGAATAGTGGCATCGGGAAATAAAAAAGATATAAAAGATAAAGAATATCGGTAAATAACGGATTGTGAAATTGTTCAATCCATACAGTAGGATACACTCCCAGCATTTGCAAGTCAATATTATTTAAAATATTGTCATAATCGTGTGGATTAAAATAAGGTAAAATCATAAAAAATGTCTCGAATATTGTAAACAGGTAGATTACTGGATATGAGAATAAAAAAATCTTTTTTGCTTTGGTTACTTGATTGGAATTTCTTACAGATGCGGCGAAAAGAATCAGGCTTATAAGGAATATGAAAATTACAGGAGGTTGAATTTTGTATGGAGTTTCCTTAAAAGCAGCCAGATAGAATAAGAAAACAATAAAGACAAAAGACAGGTTTAAAATGTCAACCAGGCTGAATTTCAGATTCTTCATAATTCTTTAATGTAAGCACGCCTACGGATATGTTGTTCTTTTTCGGGATACATTTCCCACAAATTCAGTGCAATTTTATTATTTTCAAGTTGGTGGCTGCTTATTGCATATTTTACACCGTACTTCAAGTAGGTTTTATGTAGTTCGTGGTGTATAATAGCCGGAACGCCCTTTTTTTGATAATCGGGATGTACGCCGATTAGAAGCATTTCAACAGTATCGTAAGTTTTCAGACTTTTTAGTATGTGATACCAACCGAATGGAAGCAAATGTCCATTTGCTTTCTGCATTCCTTTTGAAAGTGACGGTATAGTTATGGCGAAAGCCACTACATTTTTATTTTCATCAATAATGAGTGTTACAAAGTCAGGATTTATAAAGCTGAAGTATTGTTTTATGTAATAATCTATTTGTTTGGGTGTAAGTTCTACATAACCGTAAAGTACAGAAAATGCTTTGTTCATTGTTTCAAACATACCTTTTGCGTAGGGTAGCAGTTCTTTGGGTTTTTTAGCTTTAACAATGGTTAGATTGTAGCGGTTGGTTACCCAATCGGCATATTTTTTTACTTTTTCCGGTATTTCTTGCGGAACTTTTATTTTGTATTGAATCCAGTCAACATCTTTTTTATAGCCGAGTTGTTCCAAAAATTCGGGGTAATACGGATGGTTGTAAATTGATGCTATGGAAGAAAGCTGGTCGAAGCCTTTAACAAGCATACCTTCGTGGTCCATATCGGTAAATCCCATAGGACCATGTACATGGGTCATGCCTTTTTCTTTTGCCCAGTTTTCAACTGTTGAAAGCAGAGCTTTGGCAACTTCAATATCTTCTACAAAATCTATCCAACCGAATCTTACATATTTTTGGTTCCAGGTTTGATTGGATTTTTTATTTAATATTCCTGCTATTC
>JALWKH010000358.1 GCA_026996635.1 Bacteroidales bacterium
AAAACATAAAGGCTATTCTCGATGCCGCAGGTTATACTTTTGACGATGTGGTGAAATCTACCGTTTTGCTCACTGATATGGGCAATTTTAAGGCAATGAATGCCGTTTATGCCGAATATTACAAAGAAAATCCGCCGGCAAGGGCTGCTTTTGCGGTTAGAAGTTTGCCGCTGGGCGTATTGGTGGAAATTGAAACTATTGCTGTTAAATAAAATTTTGAGCTATGATAAAATTAAATAAATCAGGGAAAGTCGATAGCGGACTAGGAAAAGTCTTTATTGCAAGGAATTTTGAAGGATTAAAGGAATTTGAGTCCGTTTTTACTGCTAGGGAAAAAGAATTTTTGTCAGAAAAAGACGGCAAAGAGGCAGTTTTGTCTTTCAGTTCGGTGAATGAAGTTAAGGAAGTGATTTTTACCGGTGAGGATTGCGATTTTGAAACTTACGAAAAAGTAAGGCGCAATGCGGTAAAGGTTTACAAAAACATTGCCGCACACAAACATACCGTATTTCAACTTGTAAATTTGACAGGAGATAAGGAATTTTCAAAAGCATTTGTAGAAGGCTTTCTGCTTTATGATTACAGGTTTTTGAAATATTTTACCAAAAACAAGGAAGAAAAAGAAAGCAAGTTTGAAAGCATAAGCATTGTTGATAATGACTTGCCGGACAAAGAGTTGGATAAAGTTTACAATGTTATTGAGGCGGTTTACAAAACCCGTGATTTGGTAAATGAGCCGTCAATGTATTTGACTGCTACCGAACTTGCAAACCAAATTAAGTTGATGGGTAAAGATGCGGGTTTTTCTGTAGAAATTTTTGAAAAGTCAAAAATTGAAGCCTTGAAAATGGGCGGATTGCTGGCAGTGAACAGCGGCAGTCTCGAACCGCCGACTTTTACGGTGTTGGAATGGAAGCCTGAAGGACACAAAAACGAAAAGCCGTTGATTTTTGTGGGTAAGGGAGTTGTGTTTGATACAGGCGGTTTGAACTTGAAGCCGGGCAATTATATGGAAGGAATGCAAGCAGATATGGCTGGTGCTGCTGCCGTGGCAGGTTCTATTTACGGCATTGCCAAGAATAAATTGCCTGTGTGGGTAATCGGCCTTGTACCTGCTACCGACAACCGTCCGGGTCAAAAAGCCTATGCTCCGCAAGATGTGATAACAATGCACAACGGTATGACAGTGGAAGTGCTGAATACAGATGCCGAAGGGCGTATGATACTTGCCGATGCTTTGAGCTATGCTTCCAAATATGATCCGCAATTGGTTATTGACCTTGCTACTCTCACGGGTGCTGCAGCGAGGGCAATTGGCAGGTATGGAATTGTGGGAATGCACAATGAAGAGAGTGCTTGTGACTTTGATAAGTTAGCCGAAGCGGGAGAAAAGACTTCCGAAAGGGTAGTGGAATTTCCGTTTTGGGATGATTACAATGAGTTGCTGAAGTCAAATGTTGCCGATATAAAAAACATCGGTGGTGTGGAAGCCGGTGCAATAACGGCAGGCAAATTCCTCGAACATTTTACATCGTATCCGTACATACATTTGGATATTGCAGGACCTGCTTACCTTGACAAAGATTTTCATTATATGAAGACAGGCGGTACTGGAATCGGTGTAAGGTTGTTGAATGAGTTTGCGGAGAATTTTTAAGAAAATGTCTATTGTTGAATAGTCAGTTATAAAAATCAGCCCTGTCATTTTTGGCGGGGCTACTTTTTTCGTGTATTTTGAAAATAAACTTTTTTATTTCTTAAACAATTAACAACTAATAACCAATCATTTTACCGCTTTCAGGCTCATATCCAGGCTGTTAATGTGGTGCGTGAGTGCACCGACGGAAATGAAATCCACACCGCAAAGGGCATAATCCCTGACATTTTTCAGTGTGATGCCGCCCGATGATTCGGTTTCATATCTGCCGTTAATGAGTTTCACCGCTTCAATGGTTTCTGCGGGTGTAAAGTTATCAAGCATTATTCTGTGAACACCGCCTATTGCTAGAATTTCCTTAACTTCGTCAAGGTTGCGGGCTTCAATTTCTATTTTGAGGCTTAAGTTGTTGTCTTGCAGGTATTTATTTGTTTTTTTTATGGCTTGTTTTATTCCGCCGGCGTAGTCTATATGGTTGTCTTTTATCATTATCATATCGTAAAGCCCCATTCTGTGGTTGTATCCGCCACCTATGCGGACAGCAAGTTTTTCTAGGTATCGGATTGTGGGAGTGGTTTTCCGTGTGTCCAGGATTTTGGCTTTTGTTCCTTCTATGGCTTTAACATAGCGGTTGGTTTCGGTGGCAATGCCGCTCATCCGTTGCATAATGTTCAGCACGAGCCTTTCGGCTTTTAGAATGGAATGCACGCTTCCGCTGATAGACAGTGCAATATCACCTTTCTTTATTTCATCACCGTCTTTCAAAAACTTTTCAACTTTTAGTTCAGGGTCGCACACTTCAAACACTTTCAAGGCAACATCAATGCCTGCAAGAATGCCGTTTTCTTTTACTAGTAAATTTGCTTTGCCTTGTGT
>JALWKH010000359.1 GCA_026996635.1 Bacteroidales bacterium
AACCGCTCTTCCAAGCTTCTTCGTACAATTTACCCACTAGGTCTTTAGATACGTGTTCGGGCAAGTTAATGGTAACGCTTATGGAATGGTCAACCCACTTTTGTATCCTACCTTGCATTCTCACTTTATTTATCCAGTCAACATCAGCACTTGTAGCCTTATAGTATGGTGATTTCTTTATCAATTCGTTCAACTCTTCATCACTCATCTTCTTAACCTTTTCCACATCGTATCCGTTAGCTTCCAGCCATACAAGGAACTTGTGGTGGAATACAGTGTATTCTTCAAAAGCATCACCTACATCATCAATATAGTCAATCTTTACATTTTTATCATTCGGATTAACTTTCCTTCTTCTCTTGTAATAAACAAGGAATACCGGCTCAATACCTGATGTTGTTTGACTCATAAGACTTGTTGTACCCGTAGGTGCAATGGTAAGCAAAGAAATGTTTCTGCGTCCGTATTTTTCCATTTCCTTGCCCAATTCGGGATCTGCATCCTTAATGCGATTAATAAACGGATTGTCTTTTTCCTTTTTGGCATCGTAAATTTGGAAAGGACCTCTTTCTTTTGCCATTTCCACAGAAGCGCGGTAAGCCTCTATTGCAACGGTTTTGTGAACTTCCACGGAAAAATCTATGGCTTCTTCGCTTCCGTACCTCAAACCGAGAGCTGCAAGCATATCGCCTTCGGCGGTAATACCGAGACCTGTCCTGCGACCTTTCAAAGCTTTGTCTCGGATTTTCATCCACAAGTTTCTTTCTACTCTCTTTATATCTTCATCTTCAGGGTCGGAATCTATTTTCGCAATAATCCTGTCAATTTTTTCAATTTCCAAATCAATGATGTCGTCCATTATTCTTTGTGCCTTACGCACATATTTTTTGAACTTGTCAAAGTTAAATTTGGCTTGCGGAGTAAACGGATTATCCACAAAACTGTACAAATTCACGGCTAACAAACGGCAACTGTCGTAAGGACAAAGTGGGATCTCGCCGCAAGGATTTGTAGAAACAGTCCTAAACCCTTGGTCAGCATAACTGTCAGCTACGGATTCACGAATTATAGTATCCCAGAACAAAATTCCGGGTTCAGCAGATTTCCACGCGTTATACACAATTTTGTTCCACAACGACCTTGCTTTTATCTTTTTCGTATATAAAGGTTTATCACTATCGATAGGATATTGTTGAACATATTCTTCATCATTTATAACGGCATTCATAAATTCATCGTCAATCTTCACTGAGATATTGGCACCTGTTACTTTTGTTCCGTCCAATTTAGCATCAATAAATGCTTCTGAATCCGGATGTTTTATTGAAATGGAAAGCATAAGAGCACCGCGTCTTCCGTCTTGAGCAACTTCCCTTGTTGAGTTGGAGTATCTCTCCATAAACGGTACAACACCTGTTGAAGTAAGTGCAGAATTTTTTACGGGGCTACCCTTGGGACGTATATGAGAAAGGTCGTGTCCTACCCCACCGCGTCTTTTCATCAGTTGGACCTGTTCTTCGTCCATACGGATAATGCCACCGTAAGAATCTGCCGGCTTTTCGTGTCCGATAACAAAACAGTTGGAAAGCGATGTCATCTGGAAATCATTCCCAATTCCTGCCATCGGACTTCCTTGCGGAATAATATATTTGAATTCTTTTAACGCTTCATAAATCTCATCTTCTGTCATTGGATTCGGATCCTTCTTCTCAATCCTTGCAATCTCTTTCGCAATCCTGCGGTGCATTTCATCCGGAGTTTTTTCATAAATATTTCCGAACGAATCTTTTAGGGCATATTTATTTACCCAAACAGTTGCAGCAAGTTCATCCCCTTTGAAATACTCTTTTGAAGCTGCTACGGCTTCTTCAAATGTGTAAGTTTTCATTTTCTTTTTCGTGTCTTCTTTTTTCATTGTAATTGTATCCATAAGCGGTTTATTTTAATGTGGTTATCATACTCAAAAATGCTATTCTGCCATTCTAATTTCCGTTGACAAATATCAAAATTAAAATCTTTACTACCAAAATTAGTTATTCACAAGTTATCAACCGACATTTTTCAAACATCTGTAAATCAATAGATTAAAATCCTCAAAACTTATCAACCCTTTTAAATACAACACAAAATGATTTTGTAAGAAAATTAATTGTACTTTTGTTTTCTGAAATGATAACAATCTTAAAACCATTATAAAATGACATACTCTGAAGCTGAAGAAATTTTAAGGAAGCACGACATTAAACCGTCTTTGTTGAGATACAAATTAATCAACTATTTGTCACAACATTATACACATCCTACAATTGATACAATCTACAGGGAATTAAAGCCGGAAATACCCACATTGTCAAAAACATCAATCTATAATAACCTGTATTTGTTTGCAGAAAAAAATCTGGTACAAATTTTAAAAATAGACGAAAAGGAAATCAGGTTTGATTACGATACTACACCACATATACATTTTAAATGTGAAAAATGCGGAGAGATATACGACATTCACACCAATATAGAATTTCACGACATAA
>JALWKH010000360.1 GCA_026996635.1 Bacteroidales bacterium
TTGCTTAAAAAGAATGATGTAAAAGAGATAAAAGTAGTTTCCATTGTAGCTGCACCCGAGGGCGTGGAACTTGTAACAAAGAATCATCCTGATGTGCAGTTTTATTCGGCAGCTTTGGACGAAAGGCTGAATGAACACGGATACATATTACCGGGATTGGGAGACTGCGGAGACAGATTGCTGGGAACTGAATAATCTTATTTTTGAAGCATGAATATTCCTATATGCAATCTGAAATAATTGGTGAATAATGCTTCTCCTCTTGTTGTAATAGTTGTTTTGTCTATAACATATTGCGGGCTTATTCTTACTTTTATTGCTTGTAAATCAAGGGTGTATCCGATGCCGAAAAAGTATCCGTAACCCAATTCGTATTTATTTTGGGTTTGTGAAAACTCCTTGGTTTCGTATTTATTTGTGTTGCTGTTTAAGGTGTGTTCTGTTCCCGCTTCAGTTAATGTTAACAGAAAATTTGCAGAAGCTCCTCCCGTTATGAAAAACATTCTTTTGGCTTCCGGATTAATTCTTATAACCATTGGGAACGATGCGCTTTGTAATGTGTATTTTAAGTCGGAATAATATTTTGTAGGTGATTCTTCTATTCTTGATTTTGTTTGGTTGATCATATTATAACCAACTCCGAAAGCAATTTCTAAAGTAGCATCTTTTTTAAGGTATTTATAAACTTCTACCCCGAAGCCAAATTCACCTTTTGAGTTGTCTCCGTTAGTTATACATTTATTCGGCCATATACCTATTTCATCAAAGAAATAATTGTTTTGGGAAAAAGAAATTAAGGGAATTAAAGCGAAAAAAACAATTGTTATCCTTCGTTTCATATTTTAAAATTAAAAAAAGCCGGATGAACCGGCTTTTTAAACTTTTAATTTTGTTGCAATGGAATAGAATCAAAACTTCCGGAAACTGTATATGTTGTATCATTATTCCCTGCTTGTCCGTAGAAATTTCCAGATACTATTCCGGATATTGTATCAAATTCTGTTATGTTTAGTGTCCCTGAATAAAAATTATAATAAGTCGATGAATTTGTAAAATTAAGACTTCCATAAGCACTGATTCCTGCTTCCAGATTAACCCAATTTGTATCTAATTGAAAGCTTCCTAATTTTGATGGGAAATAAATGAATAAGGAAAAATCATCGTTACTTAAAGATAAATCAGTGAAATCCGATGCATAGTATGCGGAATATTGTAAAGTGTCATAAGTTGTTCCACTTCCAAATTGAAAACCTGAGATAGTTACTGATGCACTTCCTTGAGATTGTGCACAAATGTTATAAGTATTATAATTGTCTACAGCATCACCTGCAAGATTATATATGTCTTGGTCATAAATACCTTGTTGGGAAATAATCCTCAAATGTCCCGAAGTAACATAATCAGGGATATATAATCTAAACAACCCTCTAGGTGCAATAGCACTTGTAGTAATATTATATCCTTGTTGGGAATCATAATAAGAGAAAGTTACATATGATCGCACGGTATTGCCGTCACAATCCGTGATACGTCCTGTTATGGTTTGAACACATCCTAAGGAAATATTATATGTATAACTGTTTTCGTTGACTGTTTGGTAAATATTCCCTGTAAATCCCGTATTTGCATAATCTTCGGGTGCTATCGTTACTATAGGTTCTACAAGTCCTTTCGGAGCTTCTATTTCGTATTCACCTTTTATGTTTGTAACTCCCGTAAACACGCTGTTTATATGTACTCTTACCCCGGGAACCGGATGACCGTTGCAGTCTGTTACTGTTCCGGTATAAGTTGTTGTTTGGGAGTAATCAAGAGCTGCTCGCCAATAACTGAAGTGCTTAACTTCTGCTATATATTTGTCTTGATCTCTTGATCCTGAACCTGACATGTAACAAAATGATTTGTTGAAATCATCAGACCAGAAATTAATTGTATCAGGAGCATCTGTTTGTAATTCATTCGGGATACGTAAAGATAAAATTGCTCCTTGGTTATTGTCTTCTGCTAAGTTTATTCTTCTGCCGTTTTCGTCAACTAATAATATGTAAAGACCTGCAAAAGGTTTTATTTTTTTCATTTCGTTGTTTTTTATTCCCCAAAGGTTGCCACCGGGTGATAAAAATGGTTGTTTGTCATCCGTAGCACTTACATAAAATCCGTAAGCTGTGAAATTGCCGGTGTAACTTTCTCCTGTAGAGCTTACTACATATTTTAAACCAGCAGGAAATTTTACAACAGCATCTTTACCATAAGAAGAAGTTATAACCAACGAATCTTCTACTTCTGTGTTTAAATTGGCAAATTGAACATTACTTAAAGGAATAAGTGCAACTTTTACTTTTATTTCGTCAGAGAGAATTTTTCCGCTTCGTATATTGGGGAAATAACCGTCTTTTTTAAATTTTATAAAATAAGTTTTTGATGAAGATGAAGTTGTTGTAAAGAAAAATCCGTTGTCGTCCGTGGTAATTGTTTTTCCGCCTACAATTACTTCTACATTAGGTATCGGATTCCCTTGTATATCTATTAC
>JALWKH010000361.1 GCA_026996635.1 Bacteroidales bacterium
CCTCCGTGCAGAATTTTTACATCCACAGAAACGGTATCAGGCGCTATTTGTTTGATATAATCTGCAGCAAGTTTGCTTATTTTGTGGTGGTCTTGGTCCGGCACCAATCTCATTGAAATTTTGGCACTTGCTTTTGACGGGATAATAGTTTTGGCTCCTTCGCCTATATATCCGCCCCAGATGCCGTTTACATCGAGAGTTGGTCTAATGCCGAGTCTTTCAATTACGGTAAATTCTTTTTCTCCGCCAACTTCTTTTATGCCTATGTCTGATTTGAATTTTTCTATATCAAAAGGAGCTTTGTTTAATTCCTTTCTTTCTTCTTCGGAAACCTCCAACACATCATCATAAAATCCCGGAATGAGAATTTTTCCGTTTTCGTCTTTCAGTTTGGAAATAATGCCGGCAAGTACATTTGCGGGATTGTCAACAGCACCACCGTATAACCCCGAATGCAAATCCCTGTTGGGTCCCGTTACTTCCACTTCTATGTAGGAGAGACCTCTCAAACCTGTGGTAATTGACGGTTGGTCGGGTCCTATCAAACTGGTATCGGATACGAGAATGATATCGGCTTTGAGCATATCTTTGTGGGCTTCGCACCATTTGCCGAGATTCGGCGAACCGATTTCTTCTTCGCCTTCTATCATAAACTTTACATTGCAAGGCAGCGTGCCGGTTTTGTTCATCAGTTCGAACGCTTTGGCGTGCATAAACGCTTGCCCTTTATCGTCGTCGGCACCACGTGCATAAATCTTTCCGTCTTTTATTACCGGTTCAAACGGGTCTGTTTCCCACAAATCAATTGGGTCAACAGGCATCACATCCATATGCCCGTAAACAAGAACCGTAGGCAACGAAGGATCTATAATCTTTTCGCCGTAAGTTACGGGATTACCGTCTGTTTCGTAAACTTCAGCCCTGTCGGCACCTGCTTCCAAAAGAATGTTTTTCCAATATTCCGCCGCCTTGTACATATCTTGCTTGTGTTCAGGCAACGGACTTATTGAGGGTATGCGAATCAATCCGAAAAGTTCGTCCAAAAACCTGTCTTTGTTTTTTTCTATGTAATCTCTAATCAGGTTTAAATCAAGTGTTTTCATATTTGGTTGTTTTTATGTTTAATCAAATCTCAAATGTTTAACGGAACGGCCTTCATCGGCAATTTCTTCAAGTGCTTTTACTCCGATTCTAATGTGGTCGTGAACAAAATTTTGTGTAACCAGCTTATCGCTCTTGCGGGTTTTTACGCCTGTGCTTATCATCGGTTGATCACTCACGAGCAACAAAGCTCCCGTAGGTATCTTATTGGCAAATCCTACCATAAACAATGTGGCTGTTTCCATATCTATTGCCATTGCACGAATCTTGCGCAGGTATTCTTTAAAATTTTCGTCGTATTCCCACACGCGTCTGTTGGTTGTGTAAACCGTACCCGTCCAATAATCCCTGCCGTAGTCGCGGATATTTGAAGAAACGGCTCTTTGCAAGCTAAACGCTGGCAGTGCAGGCACTTCTGGCGGAAAATAGTCGTTTGATGTACCTTCTCCTCTTATTGCCGCAATCGGTAAGATAAGGTCTCCGAGTTTATTTTTTGCTTTCAGCCCGCCACATTTCCCCAAAAACAAAACGGCTTTGGGCATAATGGCACTCAGCAAGTCCATAACGGTAGCGGCATTGGCACTACCCATACCGAAATTTATCATCGTGATACGCCCGTGCCTCACACTTTGCATAGGCTTGCCTTGACCGATAATTTCACCGCCGTATTCTTCGGAAAAAATTTCGAGGTAATTGCTAAAATTCGTAAGTAAAATGTAGTCTGAAAATTCGTCGAGTTCCCTGCCTGTGTAACGGGGTAACCAGTCTTTTACGATTTCTTCTTTTGTTTTCATAGAACCAAGTTTTTGCAAAGGTAAAAATTATTTGTAAAAGTTGCTAGAGTGCTTAAATAATAGGTTTTTATGTGGCGGACAACAAGGCTTTAATTTTCGAAATATTATCACAAAGTAATTTGTTGATATTAACCACATTATCTTCATCAAAGACCAAATCTTTTCCGTAATTTTCAATGGCGGAATTAAGTTTATTTATTACATTGTCTTCTAAACCATCAGTTTTGCAATCAACAAATTTTTCTTTTATATCGAACAACACCGGTACTTTCCTGTTTTTATAATGAGTAATGAAAATATCCAATATTTCTTTCCCTATTTTTAATGCAGTGCGTAAATTCTCTGAATCTAAATTTAATGTATAAATTCCTTTATAAATTTTTTTCTTGATTTTTCCTTTGTATGCCAATTTGATTCTTTCTATCCCTCCGTCGTAAATTTCCTTTTCCTGTAACAGATATGCATAAATAAACATTTTAAACACGGATTTATAGTAGGTAGAAGATGTATCAATCAAAATTATGTCTTTATCGAAAATGTTTTCCAAAACACCGGCAAATCTCAACTCTTTATCATATTCCACAAGAAATTCTTTGTTTACTGCTTCTTTTACCGTTGGTTTGATTTGCATTGCTATTTGTTCAATATCTGCTGCAATAGTTTCATAAACCTTGTCACCGGCTAATGAAAGCGGCAAGTGCTTTTGCAATTTTTCTGCAAGTTTCAGCGTTTCACTATCGTTTGTTTCTTTTATCAGGTTTTCAAAAATTGCTTTGTACAAAATAAAATTGTCCAAATTATCAATATCCAATTTTTCCTCCGCATTAAACACATCTCCGTCAACTTCTTCATATACGCCGAGAATCCTTTTGCGAAACCAAGTTTCCCTGTCTTTGTAAAAACTAATCACATCACCCAGCCAAAAAGTGTCAATTGGGTCAGGATCTATTTCCCCGAGTTCGTCTTTTCTGATTTCCGGTTCTTTCTGCAAATCGATGTAATTGAAAAGCCTGCTGTCATCTTTTTGATATTTACCGCTGAAGAGATGCAACGGATGTTGAACAAATAGCAAATCACGGACTTTTTTCCGCAGTTTGTTATTGTCCACATTGTCCTCAATAAAACTTATAAGCTCCTCTACGGCAGACGAAACAGGTTTTTCTTCGTTTGTTCTGATATCCCGCGAAATGTAGCTTAAATACAGTTTTTCTTCCGCCGACATTATCGTTTCCAAAAACAAATACCTGTCCGTTTCTTTTTCGTCGCGGTCGCCCAATTTTTTTTCTCTCTTTATCAAATCAAAGGAAGTTTTACGCCCTATTCGCGGAAATTTTTCTGCATTGAGCCCGAGGCCGCAAATAACCTTAAACGGAATGCTACGCATCGGCACGAGTGACGAAAAAGTTACTTTGCCGTTGATGAAATTGCTGCCGCGGAAATTGTCCAAATCCAAAATTTTGTCCAGGGCAAGCCTGAATGTATCAAAAGAAACCTCACCGCCGTAAGCGTTTTTCAGTTCTCCGATCCGTGTAATAATTTGGTCTTCGTTACGGATTTCCGCATCCGATATGTCAAAAATGGTCAAAACGCTTTTTTCCGCAAAGTCTGCCCACCCCTCAAGAGTTTTTATGCCGTGAATTCCTTTCAAAAAGGTTATCAAGTCTTGCGAAAGTGCAATAAACCTCAAAACATCGGCTGCAACACTGCCTTCTACGGTAGGCATCAACAGAAATTCATCGCCGTCAAAACCGTAAATTTCATCTCCGGTCATCGCATAACTGAGAGCAAGCCTTTTCAGTCCGTATTCCCAACTGATAAGTCGCGTATCGTTTTTCTTATCTCCTTTCAGTCCGTTGAGAATACCAGATTCAAGAACAATGCGTGACAATGCCTGTAAATCCTCGACTCCGTATTTTCTTCTGACAGGTTCATATTCCAACAAGTTCAACACAAATTCTACGGTAAAATTTTCTTCCGTGAGATCCAGAATGGATTTGAAAACGGAAATCAGGTTTCTTTCTGTTTTGTAACTCAAATCGGCAATGGCATAAGGCACTTTAAGACCTTCGTTTTGGTGGGATTTGGGCGAATAATTATCGAAAACCGCTTTGATGTACGGCGTGTATTCGTCAATATCGGTAACGGCAACAAGTATTTCGTGTGGTTTAATACCTTCTTCCAATCGTGCCAGAATGTAATTGTACAATGCTTCCACCTCCCGCAACTTGTTGTAACTGCCGGAAATTATTATGCTTCCGTCAGTAATAGTACTTTCCGTCAGCTTTATGTTTTGTTTTTCGGCTACTGATACGGCATTTTGTATTTCCGAAAGAAGGCTCTTATTGTTGCTTATTGTTTGTGGCGGCAATACTTCAAGGTTGTTGAAAATATCATCCGTGCTGTTTTGGAAAATTTGAATCATTGTTTCTTTGGCTACCGTTCCCAAGTTTGTAAGCAACCTGTTTCCTTCCTCAAAATGTTCATTGCTTTTGCTTAAATGTTTGTAAAAAAGTTTCCTTTTTTCTGCCGATAAAATCTTTTTTTCGGACATCAAATCATACCACCACACATCGGGTGCGGGATTGAACAAATAAAGATTTACATCAATAAACTCTGCAACATGATTCAGCAAAATCTCCAAATGGTAAGGCGTAAAAAACGAAAAACCGAAAATGTGCAGCTCGCCGAACTTTTCTATTATTTTGTCTTTCAGTTCGTTGTTGGTTTCAAACTCTTGCTTCAGCCTTTCCAAAAGTTCTACTCTGTCTGCTTCTCCGATGTCTTCTTTTATCAAATTCCACAAATCCTTTTGCCATTTTTCGGTGCTGTCATCGTCTTTTACCTGCTCGCCGGCATTCCACTTTTGAATCATCTCCCTGCGGTAAATCTGGTATTGGTCAAACAGGTCGGCAAGCACAAACGAAATGGCAAACTTTTTTTCTTCCGACTCGCTAATGTAGTTTTTTATAGAATCTTCTTCTATTTGACTTATTTTATCGAAAATCGTCCAAACAAGGTTTCTGACTTTGTATCTCTCTGACAATGAAAGACCTGCCAACTCGAAAAACTCTTCCATCAATGAGTTGGGCGTGTAAAATTTATTGAGAATACTTATTTTGTTTTCTTCGGCAAGTTTAATGTTTACCCATTTGCGTAAGCCTTTGGTTTGCACTACTATATGGTTGTGATTGAAGTTGCCGCGGTTGGTTTTCTCAGCCAGTTTTTTTACCAAGCTGTTCAAATCCTTGGATAAATAAAGTTGTATTGCCATTGTGTTTTAAACCTTTTTTGCAAAAATAAAATAAAAATCGTGTAGTCTAATTATCAGCGGTTAAAGGTTGGTAGTTTGATAATTTTGAAAAAATGTGGTAATTTGCTAATTATTAATGGTTAATGATTAGTTGTTAGTGATATGCTACCTTTGTCATTTATGGCAGGGTAAGAAAAAATACTTCCAATGATAGACATAAAAAACAAAGCGTCGGCCAGGTCAAAATGGCGGGGTTGCGGTGGGCGTGAATGGCAAAACATCTGCGAATACGAGGGAAAGTCCGCCGTAAGGCGGATTATAAACGAAAAATATGGCAATCGGCGTTGGCTTGTGCGATTTTTCGTTTTCCGCTTTTCCCGTAGTCGCCATGTTTTGACAGAGCGGGTGGAAGCATCATTTTGACCGAGATATTGATCTTTGTATCGAATAACAAAGAACGATAAAAAATCTAAGGATAAAGCCAATGCATTTTCTGACTTTAACTTCGAAATCGTATATCCTATCGTGTAATTTTATTCGCAATAAATATATACTGCACGAAAATTTTTTTAAAAAATTTTGCCAACAGAAAAAATTGAACGAAATTGCAATTCAAAATTTTGAAGTATGAATACTAAATTAATTCAAGCATTCAAGCATTCAAGCATTCAAGCAGGACAGCTGTTAAAAGGTTCTTATTATTATTTTTAATGTTAATAGGCAGTATTCAACTTGCTTTCTCACAATGGGCAATAGGCTGGACTAAAGATCCTTCCGATGGATGGTTGTATCACAACAAAGGTGTGACTTTAGGAGACAGTGTATATCCACATTATAAACTTCTTATTACTAACAAAGCTGCCGGTGAAGAAAATATTTTTATGCAAATTGCCAATACTATACTGACAGGATCTTTGGCAACAGACGGATTCTTGGTAGGATTAAACGGAATAAACGCTATCCTCAACCAACAAGAAGATGCAGACATTATATTTAAAACCAATGCTACCGATAGAGCAGTTATAAAAAACAACGGATATGTAGGAATAGGAATAATGGATCCGAAGCATAACTTACATGTTCACGGAACAGGCACAACAGGCGGCGGAACATCTGGAGGAGGATTATCAACCACACAGGTTTCCTCACACAGAAATGCCCAAACAGACAATAAATCGTTACCGATTGGTCATATAACACCAACTGCTTACGGTGCAATACAGATAACAAACAATACAACGGGAACAAGTGCAACAGACGGGCTATTGATAGAAGTAAGAAACAACAGTGCAGCAATTAACCTGCAAGAGCGTGGAAGCATCAGTTTCCGCAACTCGGGTAAGACATGCATGCAAATAAGCCCTGAAAACAATCTTAAAATCGGAAAAATCACAAATATAACCGATGAGTCTAAAGTAGGTATATTCAGCGCCGGACAAAACGGCTTGCTCGTGACAACCGTTAACAACCCCGACGGTTATATATTCAAAGCCAGAAATAGTTCATCTTCCAATGCTCTGGTTGTAAAAGGAGACGGGAAAGTTGGCATAGGTACAGACAACACGCAAGGACATAAACTTGCAGTAAAAGGAACGGTTATTGCGGAAGAAATATTTGTTAAAGAAGCAAGTGACTGGCCGGACTTCGTTTTTAATAAAAACTATAAAATATTACCATTGAACAAGTTGGAAAGTTTTATAATTAGAAATAAACATTTGCCCGGAATCCCCACAGAAGCGGAAGTAAAAGAAAACGGCATAAAACTCGGAGTGATGAACAAACTTCTGCTACAAAAAGTGGAAGAACTTACACTTTATATTATTCAACAACAAAAAGAAATTGAGACATTAAAAAGGGAAATTGTTAATTTGAAAAAATAAAAATATTTAAAATCATGAAAAATACAACAATAATTTTACTGGTAATTTTTCTTGCAGTGGGTTTAAATTCCTGCAAGAAAACATACGAAGAAGGTCCTGCGATTTCTCTACGCTCCAAATTCAGCAGAATAACAGGCAAGTGGAAACTGGTATCAATTGAAGGTGTGCCACGCTTACATCCGGAAGTTGACCAATATATGGAACTGACAAAAGAAAAAATTGACGGTGAGAAGTATAAAGCTATTTTTACTAATTTTCAAGACGAGTATTGCTTGGGAGATACTGCGACCGGTGATAGTTTGTTTAACGAAATAGGGTATTGGTGCTTTTTTGGAGGTGGAATTTGGGGGGATAATGAAGAAGTACTATCTGACAAAGAGGGATTAAAACTTGTAATTATTGACACACCTGATAAATGGGCAATGACTTCATGGAAAATCTTGAAATTAACGAATAAAGAATTAACAATAATAAGTCCTATTTCAGAATTTTATTGTTATTATCACACACAGAGAAAATTAACATTTGAAAAAGAATAGTTTATGAAACATCTATTTGTATTACTCAGTACAGCAATATCATTTTTTTCTTTTGGTCAAAACTATGAGAATATCGCAATAAAAGAAAAATATGATATTTTGAATCAACAACTTATTGCCAGTTATTCAACTTGCACTATTGATCCAAATAATGATGCTAAAACTTTTGGTGATGGTTTGTCAAAAGTACTTGAGGGTTACATAATAATGTACAAAACTACAAAAGACAAAGCATATTTGTATAAATTCATTATTCAGTCTATTTGTGTTATGGAAAATAGGCATGATTTTGTTGGCATAAATTCTGATCCACGTTGGAGTTGGGAACCTTTAATGTATGAAGATGGTTATATTATCGCTTCAATGTCACATTTTGTTTATTTAATAAAAAAAGAAGAACCTGAATTAATAAATTTGAAATTATACCCTTTCCCTAAAATAATAAATAACGAATTTGGGATTACATTCACTACTTTTGGACAATTTGCTAATTGGCTAGATAATAAAGTAAAAGAAACACTTGATTGGTATGTTTCAGAAGGATATTGGAAAAACAGTTGGGGTTTTCAACAATATACAGATGCACGTAGAGCTGCAATATTGAACCAGCAGGCTGGTTTTGCAATTACACTATTATTTTTAGGTATATCAAATTCAAATTCTAATTATTTAGAAAAAGCATACAAAATAGCAGGTTTAATAAAAGGTAATGTACATTTTTATGATGAATGTAAAAACAAATTTTATGCTTCACCTGTTTTGCAGTTAGGAAGTAATAATTCGTATTGGTGGTATGATAATGGCTGGAGTATTCCCACCAGAGATTGCTGGAAATTTATACCATTACCTCCATACGTTATATATTTATGGAATATACCCAATTACGATGGTTACACTTCTTACATTGAAGATTTAAGTCACGGGGCAATAGATAGCTGGTTATTTTACTATTATTTTCTTTATTTACCTAATTCTCCTCTTACAGAAAATGACATGATTAGATTTCATAACACTTTTACACAAAATATAAATAAAGATGGATATTTGCACACAGGAGTTGATGGAAGTTTTAATACTGCTCTTGAAGGAAGGGAAGATTATAATTACCATAAAATTAATTTATTAAAAAAATGTTGTTCTATAGCTTTTATGCCTTTTTATAGATGGGATAATTGTTCCAATGCATATGGTAGTGTTTATGATGAGACTATGAATTATTTTTTAACATATTTTAATTCATACGATATTATTCCTCCGTATTACTATGGTCAAGCAAATTTATCCCATGCATTTGTAGTTCAAGCACAGTGGGATAAAGAATGTCCTAACCTTACTCTATACAATAGAAAAGTTGTGTACGACCAAGATTTTTTTTCTAAAAGTACTTTAACTGTTGCTCCACAAGAATCACAAGGTGATTCGTATGCCGATCCAACAATTCAAGATAAAACATTTACTGTTGAACCCGGTGTTACAGTTAATATGCGTGCAGCCAAAAGCATCGTACTTAAGCCGGGCACACAAATAAAAGCCGGTTCATATTTTCATGCATATATTGATCCAAGTCTTTGCTCAAATAGCAAAAACAATAAAAATATAATAACAGATAATTCAATTTTACCAAAAGAAAATATTCAAGAAGAAAGTACAGATCAAACAAAAATAGTAGAAGAAAATACATTATTTGATGTTTCATTAAATATTTATCCTAATCCTTTTTCCGAACAAACGCTAATTAATTTTTCCTTACCGAAAACAAGTAAAGTAACTCTTAAAGTTATTGACAGTTATGGGAAAATACTTTTTAACAAAATAACAGATAAAACATTGTCGGAAGGGATTTATAACATACCTTTCATAGGGAAGGACTTGCCTGATGGGTTTTATTTCTGTATTTTAATTGTTGACAATAAAACTTTTACAAAAAAAATAATAAAACAATAACTCACCTGCCACTTACAGCCTGTCTTCAATTCCCGATGATCGTCTTACCCCGCGTGCAGCCATAGCTTTCAACACATTTGCTTGCGAGATTACGGTTACTTTTTCTTTTGCCCGCGTTACGGCAGTGTAGAGTAATTCGCGTGTTAAGATGTTTATGTCAGCATTGTCCGGCAAAACCACGATTACATCGTCAAATTCTGATCCTTGACTTTTGTGTATCGTCATCGCATAAACCGTTACCAATCCGCTGAGCTTGTCAGGGTCAAATGACCTTATCTCGCCAGATTCCGTAGGAAAATATATCCGCAACTTCCCCTCTTCATTCATTCTCACTAGTCCCACATCACCGTTAAAAATCATATTGGTATAATCGTTTTGTGTCATCATCACAGGTTGGTTGTGGTAATAGCGTGATCCGGGTTTTATTTCTATCAAGTTTTTTTTCTGCAAATATTTCTCTACAACCGAATTGTAATAATCCACTCCCGCAATGCCGTTCCTCAATGCACACAGAATCTTTATCCTGCCGAGTTTTTCAAGGGCACTTGCCACATCTTTTTCGCGAGTGTATTCCTCGTAAGGTTTAAAAATGTCTTTCACCTTCCAAAAATCATTGCAAATCCTTACATCACCGGCATCGCAATTGCTAAATTCCTTAATAATGCTGTCGTCCAATTTGTTGTTTATTATGCTGTCAGACAGCTTCCCGATGCCCTTTGTGGAATCGAAGCGGTAGCTCTTTTTCAAATGTACAATATGTCCCGAAAGTGTTTTAATTTTATCAGCGAGTAATTCCAAGTTTTCTAACCGTTTGCCATAAAATTCATTGATTTTCAGGAAAATATCCGCAGGAAATTTGTTTTCACTCTCTTTTACCGACCTGCACAAATCACCGAAAACAGACCCTGCTTCAACCGATGCAAGTTGGTCTTTGTCTCCAATCAGGATAACTTTTGCTCCCGTAGGCACGGCATTCAGCAACTTTGACATCAAAGCCACATCAATCATCGACGACTCGTCCACAATAATCACATCATACGGCAAGCGGTTATCTTCGTTGTAGCGGAAAGACGAGTCGCTGCGAAAAACAAGCAGGCGGTGAATGGTTTTGGCTTCAATGTTTTGCAATTTATCTACCACTTCGGGATCAGCTTTTACCTTCGCATTCCGTATTGATTCGTTCAATCTGGCTGCTGCTTTGCCCGTTGGTGCAGAAAGTGCTATTCGCAAATTTCCATTAAGAGTAAGAAGCAAAGAAATGATTTTTGCCACCGTTGTTGTT